>CBFRWL010000236.1:0-3878 GCA_965727025.1 uncultured Sphingomonas sp. | reverse complement strand
GCGCCGGCCTGTCACGCCGGAGGTCGCGGGTTCGAGCCCCGTCACTCGCGCCATTTTCTAGCTCGTCGCACTAGAAGTCACCGAAGCTCAGTCGGGAGGCGGCGGCGTTTCGGGCACGCCCACGTCAGGCCGGTCCCGATCCGGTGATGGCGGAACAATGCCGGGCGGATCCTCAACGGGCGTCTCGGGCGGGGTGGTCATCGGCGGCGCTTCTTGCGGCGACTGCGGCGTGATCGTGTCAGGTGCGGGGATCTCGGGCTGAGTAGCCATCAGCTGGTTCCTTTGTGCTCGGACGTTGCTTTGCGCGCGATGCAGGCCATCGCTTCAGGCTGCTACTCGCTCATGAGATTGATTCGTCGGGAGGCGCCTTGCGGATTAAACGCGGCCGAACGAGCGCGGTTCAATGCTGAGCCCAATGCTCGAAGCGGCGGGTGTGACTGGGCGCAACATCGCACCTGCCGGGGACCCAAGGATGCCCAGCCACAAAGGGAGCGGCTGGCTTCCCCAGAACATGTAAATTCCACCGTAGTGATTGAGGCTCGCCGGATCCAGCGACGCGGGCTGCACTGTCTCTCAGGCAAGAAGTCCAGGCTCTCAGGCAAGAAGTGCAGGTGCGGCCGGGGGAAGCCGCACCTGCAGGACGCAGAATTGCCCCACCGAAGGGCTGCGGGAGGCACGTCTCTTATCTCTCCGACCGCTTCTTCAAGAAATCACATAGGATAAAGCTCGCGCAGGCGGGCGCTGATCGAACGGCAGCTTGTCTCAACTGGTCTCGGAGCCAGGTGTCGAGAGTCCGGCAACGTGTGATCATCTGCTAAGACTCGCTGGCCATTTTGCCTGCGCCTGCAGGGCGACCATGTGAGTCATCCTCCGCTTTTCCGATGTCTTCAGCCGTACCTTTTTTCGGGTCGGTGTGGGGCTCGCCAGCGCGGGGGCTGCGATCGGCGCCTTTGATATCGGAGTGGGGGCCGCTTTTGGTAGGTTGAGCCACTGTGATTTCCTCGGTCGTTCGATGATAGTTGGTAATTGCAGCCGACGTAGCGGTCGCAGCCATTCCGTTCTTGAATGATGGCTGTGCTTACGCCTGTCTCCTGTGCCCTAACGTTTGGGCGCTGAGCCGGTTCATGAGAATGCGTCTTGGAAGCAGCCATCGTCGCAGGCATGCGGGTCCGACCCACCTGCTCAAATTTCGACTCCGCAACGGATACCGAACTGCTCCTAGGCGTTTGTCTCACGCCTGCAGGGGAACCAACATGTCGTGTACCGTAAGTGAAGATCGATCCTTTGCGCACCGACTGGCGGAGCGAGGATTTCGGCCACTCTATCACCGCAATGCGGTGAACCATTGTCCCGGTTGCAACCAAACCCAATGGTATATCGGCCGCTCCTCGGCCGAATGCGCTTTCTGTGGAACGGCGCTGCCGCTTCAGGAAGTCGCGACCAGAGAGGCGCGGCCGGTCAACCACATCGATCTTGGCCGCAGGGGATCGTGGCTGCAGCCTTCTTTTTGAATAGGCACTCCGATGACCGGCGAAGAATGGACTGACCGGGACCTCGCCGTGCTGGGCGATCTGGAGCTACGCGGGCTTCCGCCTCAGGAAATTGCAACGCAGATGGGCAGAGCGCTCGCCGACATCGAGGATCATCTCGCGATTGTCCGGCAACGCAACGGACGCCCCGGCTCGCCTCAAGACGCGACAGCCTCTGACGATAAAGCCGGCGGCCCGTAAAGCTTTATTGCCGCTTCAACGCCAGCTGCCCGTTTCCATCCAGCGGAGCAGCGATTTCATCGGGAAAATCCAGATCCAGATGATGCCTGTAACGATATAGACAATGGGATGGTTGAGCTGCGGATAATGTTCGATCGCGCGCGAGGCCGCGACCGCCCAGATCATGATGAGCAGCAGCAGCAGAAACATTCCGAAGGGCTTGCGCCAGCTAGGCTTCATCAGAAATCGATCCGTTCGCGCTCAGTTATCACCGCATGCAGCGGTTGATCCCAGGAATCAACCGGGACCTGGGCGCATTCCTGCACCGACCAGGCAAGCCCGATCCTGCGCGCATCGGGATAGGCCGCGAATGCGCGATCGTAGAACCCTCCGCCTTGGCCAAGCCGATTGCCGGTACGGTCAAACCCTAGCAGCGGCGAAACGATTGCCTCCGGTGCGACCTCGTGCGCCGAGCGCGTTGGCTGCGCGATACCATAAGGACCAGTGACAAGCCGCTCGCCCGGCTGCCAGCTCAGGAAATGCATCCGGTCGCCACGCTCCGCAATGTGGGGGAGAGCGATCGTCAATCCGCGCGCCAGAGCAAGCTGGATGATCGGCATGGCGTCAACTTCACGCTCATTGGCAAAATAGGCTGTAATGGAGCGCGCCTCTCCGGCGGCAGCGAGCGCCAAGCGCGCGATCACGATAGCATGCAGCCGCAGCTGGGCGGTGCCGGCATGCTCGACAAACTGGCGGCGGCGCGCGCGCAATTCGCCGCGCAACGACTGCTTGTCGGCCGCCGTCATCGCAGTTTGCAGCGGCACATGAAGGTGGCGGGACCGCCATGACCGTTTGCCCGGAAATCCTCTGACGCCCAAAACGTCAGGTGGGGACCATGTAAGTCAGACCAGGATCTGCTCAGGGACAGCCCCCTTGGATGATGAATAGCCTCAGGGATGTTCGTGAGGCTCGTATCGGGCAGTACCCGCCGAGATCTATTTAGGCGTTCGGCGCGCCACTCTCAAGCATCACGACGAGCTTTTCCATGCGCTCGGCAAGCCGCTCGATCGCTGCGGCGGCGAGTTCGCCTTCATCGGCCTCCGAAGCTGCAGGGGCCGGCGCTTGCTCTTTGAACGAATCAGCCAGCAGCAATGCGGTGACAAGCAGGTGCCGGTTCTCGGTCATCGCGCCCATGGCGCGGCTGGCATCCTGCGCCTTGGCATCGACCAGCTTGCCGAGGCCGATGAGATGCGCTTCCTCGCCGTCACGGCAGGCGATGGCATAAGAGCGTCCGCCAATATCGAGCGTTACCTCCGCCACCGTCAATGTTCCGCCGACGCGATGAGAGCATCGATACGGGTGACCGCGGCCTTCACCTGCGCGCGGAGCTGATCGTGACGCTTCGTGAGATCAGGATCGCCCGTTCCGTCAGCGGAGCGACTTGCCACGTCAGTGACCAGCCGTTCGATCCGGCCTGTCATCCGTTCCAGGCGATCGATTGCAAATTGTAAGCGATCATTGGCCATCGCTCTTGCCATATCATGCGAACTGCAAAGGGCAAAATGATCAGTGAATCGACTGTCCTATTTCGGGGCTAAAGGTTGACGCTGGGGGTCACGGGCGACAAATGGCCGCACGCTTCCCTCCGACCGAATCGGCGGGGATGCCTTGCTGCATCCCTGTTGGCAAAAAAAGGCAAACAATGACAGTCAGCCATAGCGATCTCGCCAACGCCATCCGCGCGCTTTCGATGGATGCGGTCGAGGCCGCCAACTCCGGCCATCCCGGCATGCCGATGGGGATGGCAGACGTCGCGACGGTGCTGTTCACACGCTATCTGAAGTTCGATCCTTCGGCGCCGAAATGGCCCGATCGCGATCGCTTCGTTCTGTCCGCCGGCCATGGATCGATGCTGATTTACAGCCTGCTGCACTTGACCGGCTATGCAAGCCCTACCCTGGAGGACATTCGCAACTTCCGGCAGATCGGCAGCCCCTGTGCCGGCCACCCGGAGAATTTCGAGCTTGCCGGCATCGAAGCCACGACCGGCCCGCTTGGAACCGGGCTCGCGACCGCAGTCGGCATGGCGCTCGCCGAGCGGCACCTGAACGCCAGCTTCGGCGATGATCTTGTTGACCACCGCACCTGGGTGATCGCCGGAGACGGCTG
>CBFRWL010000235.1:0-3889 GCA_965727025.1 uncultured Sphingomonas sp. | reverse complement strand
TTTTCGTCGAGGAACATCTCATAGGTGAAGCCCTCGGGCGGCCGCGTGCCGAGGATACGCGCGATCTTGCCGGAGGCGGCGACCGAATCGATCAGATCTTTCCCCGACATCTCATAGTCGACGCCGAGCGCGACCCAGCGCATCGCCCAGTCGACCTTCCATTGCAGCTTGGCTTTGCCGCCGAACACGCTCTGCTCGATCGTCTCGCCATCTTCGTCGGTGAAGCGGATGAGGCCGGCTTCGGGGTCGATCACGGTGACCGGGCATTGCAGCACCTTGCCCGATTTCGGGCTGATCGGCATCACCGGCGAATAGGTCGCCTGCCGCTCCTGCCGCAGCGTCGGCAGCATGACGCCGAGGATGGCGTCGAAATGTTCGAGGATGCTGGTAAGCGTCTGGTCAAAGCGGCCGGATCGATACTGCTCCGTCGCCGACATGAATTCATATTGGAAGCCGAAGCGATCGAGAAATTCGCGCAGCATCGCATTGTTGTGATGCGCGAAGCTTTCATATTTGCCGAACGGATCGGGCACGCTGGTGAGCGGCATGCCGATATAGCGCTGCAGCATCTCCTGCTGCGGCACATTGTCCGGCACCTTGCGCAGGCCATCCATATCGTCGCTGAACGCGATCAGCCGCGTCGGCACGTCCGAGATCGCCTCATAGGCGTGGCGCACCATTGTCGTGCGCAGCACTTCGTTGAAGGTTCCGATGTGGGGCAGACCGCTGGGGCCGTAGCCGGTCTCGAACAGCACATAGCCCTTTTCGGGGGGGCGCTGCTCGTAGCGCTTCAGCAGCTTGCGCGCTTCCTCATAAGGCCATGCCTTGCTGGCGAGCGCGGCGGCGCGAAGGTCTTCTTTTGTGGCGATCCCGGTCATGAAGGCGCTCTCTCACGGCAAGGTTCCCGATGGCAAGACCATTGGCAGGCGCCTGCGGCGTTCAGGCATTAATTGCCATTCACCTCCTTATCCTTTTCCGAATTTTAACCGTCCCGTGGTTGGATGCGTAACGAAAGGGGCGAGCCATGGACGAGAATCGCAGGCAAGCGCGTATTGCAGTCGATCTAAAGGTGACGCTGGTTTCGGTGCTCGATACGCGCGAGGGCCGGATCATCGACCTTTCCGAGGGCGGCGCGCAGATCATAGGCGCCAGCTTTCCCGCCGGCACCCGCTTCCAGATCGATCATCGCGATCAGACCATCTATGCCCGCGTGATGTGGGACGAGGTCGATCGCATGGGCGTCCGCTTCGAATATCTGCTCACGAGCGGTCCGTTGTTCGATGCAATGCAGGCCGCCCAGATCGCCGCCCAGCCGGCGCGGCCGTTCATTGGCGCCGGCGCCCGCGCATTCGGCCAAGCCGGGTTTGGCCGCCGCGTCGCCTGAGCCATGAATGCCAGCGGTCCTAAGGGCCCAGTTAGTCAATATTATTGACAGTCAATAGATTTTACCACATGCTCGTCTGATGGACGATGAGACCGATCGCACAGCGGAAATTGCGACACCTGCATTGTTGCGAGCTGCGCGGGCAACCTACGGGACGGCCATGCGCGATGCGTTGGGCAACGCAGGCTATGAAGACGTCCCGCGCAACGGCCTCTATGTGATCGGTGCATTGGCGCATTCCAATGCGCCGCTGGCACAGATCATCCGCGAGCTGAGAGTGTCGAAACAGGCCGCCGGGCAGTTGATCGACACGCTCGTATTGCGCGGTTATCTTGAGCGATCGGTTGACCCTGGCGATCGCCGCCGTCTGATCGTGATGCTGACCGAACGGGGCCGCGCTGCCGCCGATGTTCAGCGGAGCGCGATGCACGCGATCGATGCCGAATTGCTCCAACGTGCCGGCGCGCAGTGCGTTGCGCACATGCGTCAAGCGCTCTTGATGCTTGCGCATCTGGGGACGGGTTCGCGAGGAGAATAGCGCCATGCGGCCAGGTGGGATCATCATCGCTCTTTGGATTGGCTTCGCCTTGTCCTGGGTGGTTGCGGCATGGTGGTCGAGCCCGCCGGCGAGCGTCCTGGGCATGCGAAGGGAGGCGCCATCGCGCATTCTTCTCCTGCTGGGCGGTATCCTCTTTTTCATCCCCGCGCATGGTTATGATGGCCCTTTGCGGCTCTGGTTCCCGTCGTGGTGGCTGGCGTGGCTCTCGGTAATGCTGATCATCTCAGGCTTTGCCTTCAGTTGGTGGGCGCGTATCGAGTTGGGCTCGCTGTGGTCGGCGAACATCACCTGCAAGCCTGGTCACGAGGTCATCGATCACGGCGCGTTCGCCATTGTCCGCCACCCGATCTACACCGGCATTTTGCTCGCCGTGTTCGGCACGCTGCTGGTCAAGGGCACGATATTGGGGATCGCCGGCGCTTTGCTGATCGCGATCGGCCTATGGCTGAAGGCTCGCCTGGAAGAAAGCTGGTTGAGTCAGGAACTCGATGCCTCTGCCTACGAAGCTTATCGCAAGCATGTTCCAATGCTGATCCCGTTCGGTCCAAAGGGCTGACGCTGCGTTGCCCGCGTGAGAGGATAGCTCCGAATTACAGGAAATTGTTCGGCCAAATGATCGTGCGCCACATATGTGCCGTGGGTGATCCGTCGAAACCCAATCCTTGTTCCGGTTCACGGAAATGGCGGCCGATGATGTCGGTGAAGATTTCGGGATCGATCTCCGGTGCGTTCTCGAAGAAATAGATATCGTTCAGCGTCACAAGCCGCGCGCTCATATACCAGCGATGCGCGCGCGCCTCCTCGGCGTCGCGCCGGATATATTCGGGTGGGACATAGTCCGTGCCGAAGAAGCGCAAATAGCTTTCCGGATAGGCGTAGCCCACGCTTTCGTCGGCGAAATAGCGCAGCGCCTGATGATATTTGACCGCCCAGGCGATCTCCTCATCGACATAGGGCGCGATCATCTGGGCCGCCCAATAGCCATGATCGGCGCGTATCAGGCAGGCGTTGGAGATGTCGTGCAGCAGGCAGGCGAGGACGATCTTTTCCTCAAGCCCCTCGTCGAGTGCGCGCTTGGCGCTGGTCAGCAAGTGGCGGAAGGTGATGCCGGAGATACGAAATTTGAAGAAATCGAGCAGCTTCGGTCGCTCGGGCATACGTGGCAGGGCGGGGTTGTCGCCCATCATGAACACCGTATTGTCGTCCAAGCGCTTCAGCAGCGCAAGTTCGTCGATCTCGATGCCTGTGCCGAGGCCGGCTACGGGCGGAAGCATGATCATGCGCTCGCGCCCCGCCTGCGGCCACTCATGATCGTCCACTACGTGCATCGTCTGCCTATAGCGTTGGAAACATCTTCATACAAAAAGAGCCGGGATCGCTCCCGGCTCTTGTTTGAACGAATATGTCAGCGAAGCTCAGCTCGCGCCGACCTCGGCCACGTCGATCTTGATGCCCGCGCCCATCGTCGAGCTGACGGCGACCTTTTTGAGATATTTGCCTTTGGCGCCCGAAGGCTTGGCTTTCACCACGGCGTCCACGAACGCATCGAAATTGGCACGCAGGTCCGATTCGGAGAAGCTGGCCTTGCCGATGCCGCTGTGGATGATGCCGGCCTTCTCGACGCGATATTCGACCTGGCCGCCCTTGGCAGCCTTCACCGCTTCGCCGACATTCATGGTGACGGTGCCGAGCTTCGGGTTCGGCATCAGGCCCTTGGGGCCCAGCACCTTGCCGAGGCGGCCGACCAGGCCCATCATGTCGGGGGTGGCGATGCAGCGATCGAACTCGATCTTGCCGCCCTGGACGATTTCGAGAAGATCTTCGGCGCCGACAACGTCAGCGCCGGCAGCGGTGGCTTCCTCGGCCTTGGCGCCGCGCGCGAACACGCCGACGCGCACCGTCTTGCCAGTGCCCTTGGGCAGGGTCACGACGCCGCGGACCATCTG
>CBFRWL010000234.1:0-3916 GCA_965727025.1 uncultured Sphingomonas sp. | reverse complement strand
CTGCTGCGCGATAGCGGCAACGAGCTTCGCTTCGTCTTCATCGAAAAATGGAGTTCGATTGAAGCCCATAAAGACGCGGGCAAGGCGCTCGGCAAGGACGCGCTCGCGCCGGTCATGGCCGCGCTCGACGGGCCGCCCGACGGTTCTTATCTCGATTACCTCAAAACGATATGACGGCGGGCACCGCCTTCAAGATCCTGACCGCGCAGCAATGGAGCGACTGGAAAGATGCCGGCGTGCTGCACGGCGCGCCGATCGATCTGCAGGACGGCTTCATTCATCTTTCGGCCGCTGACCAGGTGCATGAGACGGCCACGAAGCATTTCGCCGGACAGACCGGCCTGATCCTCGCCGAGATTGATCTGGCGCAGCTCGGCTCCGCGGTGCGTTGGGAGACGTCACGCGGCGGCGCGCTCTTTCCCCATGTCTACGCGCCGATCCCTCTTTCCGCGCTCGTGTCCGCCGTCGCTATGGATGACAGCGACTTCAGCCCGGCGGCAGCGTAGCGGGATCTACCGCTCGCGTGCCGCTTCCATGCCGGCTTCTTCGATCGGGCTGAGCAGATAGCTCATGAAGGTCCGCCGCCCGGTCTTGATGTCAGCGGTTGCCACCATGCCCGGCAGGATCGCCACCACCTTGTCGCCGCGATCGATCGTCGTCTTATCGAGCGCTACGCGGGTTACGTAGACCGGCCCGAGCTTGTCGTCGACGGTGGCGTCGCTGCTGATGCTGAGCACCTTGCCCTTGATCGTGCCATGCCGGGTATAGGGGAAGGCTTCGAGCTTGATCGCCACCTCCTGGCCTTCCTGTACGAAGCCGACATCGCTGTTGAGCAGCTTCACCTCGGCAACGAGCTGGCCGCCTTTCGGCACCACCGCCATGATCGGCTTGGCCGATTCGACCACGCCGCCTTCGGTGTGGATCGAAAGCTGCGCCACCGTGCCATCGACCGGCGCCACCAGCGTCTGGAGGTTGGCGCGCCGCTCCGCCTTCACCAATTCCTCGCGGCGCAGGTTCACGTCCGCTTCGGCCTTGGTGAGCTGCGAAAGCAGGTCGGCACGAAGCTGAGCGCTGTTCTGCGCAGCAGTCGAAGAGGCCGACGCTGCCTGCGCGCCCGCGCCGGTCATCGTGCTGCTGGCGATCTCACGGTCACGGATGGCGGCCAGATATTGGCGCCGCATCTCGATCACGCGCAGCTTGGAAACGAAGCCCTTGGCGAGCAGCTTCTCGTTCGCGGCAAGCTGCTCCTGCAGCAGCGGGATCGTCTCGCTGAGCTTGGCGGCATTGATCCGCGCTTCGTTGGCCGCTGCCATGGCGGCAGCGCTTGAGGCCCCGCCCTGCGACACGCCCGACTGGATCTGCTTCAACTGCGCTTCGGCCAGCGCACGATGCGTGGCGGCAAGTTGCGGATCGGTGCCAGCCGGCACGACGAAATTGAAGCCTTGGCCGTCAAGCGCGCTCTGCACCGCCCGCGCCCGCGCTGCATCAAGCTCGGAACTCAGCAGCGCGGTGCGCGCCTGCTCGAGTTCGGCGCTCGACGCGGTGGGATCGAGGATCACCAGCGGCTGGCCCTTTTTCACATGATCGCCATCGTGGACGAGGATCCGCCGGACCACACCTG
The DNA here is from genome assembly GCA_965727025.1 of uncultured Sphingomonas sp. Lineage (GTDB taxonomy): Bacteria > Pseudomonadota > Alphaproteobacteria > Sphingomonadales > Sphingomonadaceae > CANJQJ01. The sequence continues at coordinate 2,295 of CBFRWL010000234.1, read as the reverse complement.
AATCGGCCGGCTGGATCAGCTTCACATTCTCGGCGGGAATGATCTTGCCGGGCGCAGTCGCGACGACGTCGATCTTGCCGAGCACCATCCACAGCACCAGCAGCAACATGCCCGAGAGCAATACCCAAGCGGTAATGCGCGCGGTCGGCGAAACCGGGCGCTCGACCACTTCGAGCGCGGCCGGAAGAAAGCCGGTCTCATGAACCTGTACGATCCGCTTGGCGCGGGCCTTCTCCGCCGCGAGCGCCTGCTTGACGACGACCAGATGTCCAGCGACGCCGTTCATGCCGCCAACTCCCGATGGTCGCCAATCTGTCGGCGATGCAGGTCAGCATAGCGGCCGCTCAACTGCAGCAGCTCGGAGTGCGTGCCGGTTTCGACGATCTTGCCGCGCTCCATCGCAATGATGCGGTCGCACTGGCGGATCGCCGAGAGGCGGTGCGCGATGATCAGCATCGTGCGGCCGACCGCCATGTCCTTGAGGTTGCGCTGGATGATCTCCTCGCTCTCGGCATCGAGCGCGGACGTCGCTTCGTCGAAGATCAGGATGCGCGGGCTGGTGACGAGCGCGCGGGCGATCGCGATCCGCTGCCGCTGGCCGCCCGAGAGGTTGGCGCCGCGCTCGACGATCGGCGTGTCATAGCCCTGCGGCATCGAGACGATGAAATTATGTGCGCCGGCCATGTCCGCCGCCATCATCACCCGCTCGAGCGGCATGGCCGGATTGGCCAGCGCGATATTTTCGCGGATCGAGCGGTTGAACAGCAAATTCTCCTGCAGCACCACGCCGATCTGACGGCGCAGCCACAACGGGTCCATCTGCGAGATATCGATGCCATCCACCGAAATCCGGCCCGAATGCGGCACGTAGAGGCGCTGCAGCAGCTTGGTGAGCGTCGACTTGCCCGAGCCTGAGCTCCCGACGATACCCAACATCGTGCCTGGCTCGAGATCGATATTGATGTCGTCGAGCGTCCACGCCCCACTATCGCCATAGCGGAAGTTGACATTCTCGAAGGCGATGCTCCCGCGCACCTGCGGCAGGGTCACGCTGCTTGGGCTGCGCGGCTCGGGCGCGGCGTTGAGCACGTCGCCCAGGCGATCGACCGAAAGCCGGACCTGCTGGAAATCCTGCCAGAGCTGCGCGAGGCGGAGCACGGGGCCGGTGACGTGCTGCGCGAACATGTTGAACGCGACCAGCGCACCGACGGTCATGTTCCCGGAAATGACCTCCTTGGCGCCGAAATAGAGGATCGCGGCGAAGGTCAGCTTCGAGATGAGCTGGACAGCCTGGCTGCCGGTGTTGCCGAGGTTGATCACGCGCTGATTGGCGGCGCTGTAGGCGGCAAGCTGACGCTCCCAGCGATCCTGCCATTGCGGCTCGACCGCGGCGGCCTTCACCGTCTGAATGCCGCTGACGCTTTCGACCAGCAGCGCATTGCTCGCGGCGCTGCGATCGAACTTCTCGTCGAGCCGCGCACGCAAAGGCCCGGTGACGAGCTGCGAGACCACGACATAGCCGACGATGCTGATGATCGCGATCCAGAACAGTGTCGAGGAATAGACGAACATCGCCACGAGGAACACGATGGCAAAGGCGGGGTCGACCAGCACGCTCAGCGACGCATTGGTGAGGAACTCGCGCACCGTTTCAAGCTGGCGCACGCGCGTGACGGTATCGCCCACGCGGCGTTTCTCGAAATAGGACAAAGGCAGCATCAGCAGGTGCCGGAAAAGCCGCGCACCAAGCTCGACATCGATCTTCTGGCTGGTTTCGGAGAAGAGCCGGGTGCGCAGCCAGCCGAACGCCACCTCCCACAGCGATATCGCGACGAAGCCGAAGGCCAGGACATTCAGCGTCGACATGGTGTGATGCACCAGCACCTTGTCGATCACGTTCTGGAACAGCAGCGGCGCAGCAAGCGCCAGCAGGTTAAGCGCGAGCGTGATCAGCAGCATCTCGCCGATCAGGCGGCGATAGCGCACGATCTGCGGAATGAACCAGCGAATATCGAACTGGTTGAGGCCACCCGTCGCTTCGCGGATGGTCATCAGGATCATTTCGCCGGACCAGATTGCGTCGAGGCCTTCGCGGTCGACCTTCTGGATCGGCTGGTTCGGGAATTGGACGAGGACGCCATCTTCGACGAGGCGACCGATCAGGAACCAGCCGCGCGGCCCAGAGGCCAGGGCCGGCAACGGAAGATTGGTCAGCCGGCCGTGCTGGTCGGCGAGATATTTGACGCGAACGCCCTTGTGCAGCTTGGCGAGGCGCAGAAGATCATTCTGATCGAC
>CBFRWL010000233.1:0-3923 GCA_965727025.1 uncultured Sphingomonas sp. | reverse complement strand
GTGGGCCCGGCGGTGATGGCGGTGCTGGTGATGATGTGGCGCGAGTTTCTGCAGGATAGTTGAGGCAGGCGTTTTTCGGCCTGTTCAGGCGTTCAATAGGGCGAGCGTCTGATCGATCAGCGCCCGATCTCCAGCAGTGACGAGCTTTCCGTCGCTCTGCGCGCTCACCGGATTGCCGCTCCAGTCGCAGACGATGCCGCCTGCACCTTCGACAACCGGCACGAGCGCGGCAAAATCGTGAAGCTTGAGCCCGGCCTCGACGACGAGATCGAGCTGCCCAAGCGCAACCAGGCCGTAGCTGTAACAATCGCCGCCGAGCACGAGGTTGCCGGCAGCCGCAGCGAGCCGCTCGAATCCAGGCCGCGTCGCGCTATCGAACAAATAGGGCGAGGTCGTACCGAGATGCGCGCTGGCGAGCACACCGCAATTTCGCGTGCGCGCCACCTCGCCATTGAACAAGGTCGGCCGGCCGCGCGCGCCGACCCAGCGCTCCCGCAGGATCGGCTGGTCGATGATACCGATGATCGGTGCCTCCTCCTCGATCAGTGCGATCAGCGTGCCGAAAATTGGGCGTCCGGTCATGAAGCTGCGCGTGCCGTCGATCGGGTCAATCACCCAGCGGCGTCCGGCATTCTCGCGCGTCGCGCCATATTCCTCCCCGATGATCCCATCCAGCGGCCGCTCTTTTTCCAGAATGGTCCTGATCGCCGCCTCGGCGGCGCGATCGGCTTCGGTCACCGGAGAGGAATCGGCTTTGGTTTCGCTCTGGTACGCCGCACGAAAAAATGGTCGGATCGCAGCGCCCGCTGCGTCGGCCAGGCGCTCCGCCAGCCGCAAATCATCGTCGGTCATACTGCCTTATTGTGGCCGTCGCCTTCGAGGGCAAGCCAAGTTTATCAGGGGGTGAGTATCGTATCCTGCGCATTGGCCAGCATTTTCGGATAGTCGAGCGTATAATGCAGCCCCCGGCTTTCCTTGCGGCTGAGCGCGGAGCGGACAATCAATCCCGCGACCTCGACCAGATTGCGCAGCTCGATCAGATCGGGCGTCACCCGGAAATTGCCGTAATATTCCTCGACTTCCGATCTCAGCAGATTCACGCGGTGCTGCGCGCGTTCGAGCCGCTTCGTCGTGCGCACGATGCCGACATAATCCCACATGAACCGCCGGATTTCCGACCAGTTATGCTTGACGATCACCTCTTCATCAGAGTCGGTGACGCGGCTTTCATCCCATGCGCGGATCAGCGGCGGCGAGGGCAACTCGTCCCAATGATCGCAAATATGCTTGGCCGCAGCCTCGCCGAACACGAAACATTCGAGCAAGGAATTGGAGGCAAGCCGGTTCGCGCCATGCAATCCGGATTGGGTCACCTCTCCGGCGGCATAGAGGCCGGGCACGTCGGTGCGGCCATCGAGATCAACCATCACGCCGCCACACGTATAATGTTGTGCCGGCACCACCGGGATCGGCTGAGTGGTGATGTCGATGCCGAGCCCCAGCAGCTTCGCGTAGATATTGGGAAAATGCTCGCGTACGAATTCGGGCGGCTTATGGCTGATGTCGAGATGGACATAGTCGAGGCCGAGGCGCTTGATCTCGTGATCGATCGCGCGGGCGACAATATCGCGCGGCGCAAGTTCGGCGCGCTCGTCGAAATCGGGCATGAAACGATGGCCGGTGCCGGGGATCTTGAGCTGGCCGCCTTCGCCGCGCACCGCCTCGGTGATCAGGAAGTTCTTGACCTCGAGATTGTAAAGACAGGTGGGATGGAATTGATTGAATTCCATGTTGGAGATGCGGCAGCCCGCGCGCCACGCCATCGCGATCCCATCGCCAGTGGCACCGCGTGGTGCGGTGGAATAAAGATAGCAGCGGCCAGCGCCGCCGGTCGCCAGGATGGTAGCTTTAGCTGTGAATAGCTCGACCCGACCGCGCTTGCGGTTCAACGCATAGACGCCCCAGACATGCCCATCGCCTGAGTAGCGCTCGCCGTGGCGTCCGGTGACGAGGTCGATCGCCACCATGTCCGGTACGAGCGTGATGTTGGGATGCTCGGCAGCCGCCTTCTCCAGCGCCTGCTGGACCGCCCATCCGGTGGCGTCGTCGACATGGACGATGCGGCGATGGCTATGGCCACCCTCCCGCGTCAGGTGCCAGCGATCGCCTTCCGTGACGCCGGGATTGAAGGGGACGCCGAGCTCGGCAAGATGCTCGATCGCGGCGGGCGCGTTCTCCACGACGAATTCGACCGTTTCGCGCCGGTTGAGCCCGGCGCCGGCGATCATGGTATCCTCGATATGGCTCTCGAATGTGTCGCCCTCTTCAAGCACGGCGGCGATGCCGCCCTGGGCGCGCGAGGTCGAGCCTTCGGAGAGGCCGGCCTTGGCCAGCACGCCGACCTTGAGCTTCTGCGCCAGATTGAGCGCTGCGGTCAGGCCCGCGGCGCCCGATCCCAGCACGATGACATCGAAATGACGTTCAGCCATCGGCTTCGGCCGTGGTGAGGTTCAGGAACACGTCCTCCAGATCGGCCTCGCGCGTCGAAACGTCGACGATGCCCAGGCCGCTTTCTTGAAGGGCGGTCAGGACAACGCCTGCATTGACCTTGGTCTTGTCGAACGTGATCGCGATGGTGCGCTCGGCGATCTTCTCGATCTTGTCGAAGCATTTATTGTCCGGGAGGGTTTCGATGTCGCGATCGACCGTGACCTCGACGGCCTTCTCGTGCGCCATTCCCACCAGCGTGCGGGTCGACTCGTTGGCGATCAGCCGGCCATGGTTGATGATGGCGATGCGATCGCAAAGCTCCTGGGCTTCTTCGAGATAATGGGTGGTCAGCACCACCGTGACGCCGGCACGATTGAGTTCGCGCACATATTCCCACAATTGCTGGCGCAGGCTGATGTCGACGCCGGCGGTGGGTTCGTCCAGCACCAGCACCGGTGGCGAATGCACCATTGCCTTGGCGACCAGCAGCCGCCGCTTCATGCCGCCGGAAAGCGTGCGCGAATAGGCATTGGCCTTGTCCTCGAGATGGACCGCGCGCAGCAATTCCATCGTGCGGCGCTTATCTTTCGGCACGGCATAATAGCCGGCCTGATTCTCGAGCGCCTCATAGGGCGTGAAAAAGGGATCGAATATCAGCTCTTGCGGCACGATCCCGATCGACGCTTTCGCGTTGCGCGGATCGGCATCGATGTCGAAGCCCCAGATCGAAACGCTACCCGCCGTTTTGCGCACGAGCCCGGCCAAGATGTTGATCAGAGTGGACTTCCCGGCGCCGTTAGGCCCGAGCAGGCCCAGGATCATGCCAGGCTCAACGTCGAGATCGACGCTGCTAAGCGCCTGTTTGCCGCCCTCGTAGACCTTGGAAAGTCCCCGGATGCTGATCGCTGAATGCTCTCCCATGGCGCCCGCATAGCTCCGTGGCGGCGGCGGCGCAAAGCTTTGCATCGCTTTCCTGCTGTGGCACGTTGCGCAGCGATGCGGGAGAAGGAACTGAGGCTGGCGCTGATCTGCTACGGCGGGGTCAGCCTCGCCGTCTATATGCACGGCATCACCAAGGAGATCTGGCGCCTTGCCCGCGCTTCGCGCGCCCAGCATGATCCGCTCACCGAAAGCGAGCCGGGCGACGATCTTTACCGCGTGTTGCTGCAGGATATCGAGCAGGAGTTCGGGCTCAAGCTGCGCGTGCTCGTGGATGTGATCGCGGGTGCGAGCGCCGGCGGCATCAACGGTATCTTCCTGGGCCAGGCGATCGCCACCGGCCAGTCGCTCGAACCCTTGACCGATCTCTGGCTCACATCCGCCGACGTCGAAAAGCTGATCGATCCCGACGCGCGGCCGCTGTCGCGCCTCACCAAGTTCTGGGCGGTCCCGATCGCCTGGTTCATGCTGGGCCGCCGCGGCAGTACGCTCGA
>CBFRWL010000232.1:0-3936 GCA_965727025.1 uncultured Sphingomonas sp. | reverse complement strand
AGAAATTTGTCTGCCAGCTTCTTGATCGGCGCCGGCATCGTGGCCGAAAAGAGCAAAGTCTGCCGGTCGCGTGGCAGCTTGGTGCAGATCTCCTCGATATCCGGGATGAAGCCCATGTCGAGCATGCGATCGGCTTCGTCGATCACCAGCAGGCTACATCCTGTGAGCAGGATCTTGCCACGCTGGAATAGGTCCATCAGCCGGCCGGGCGTGGCGATCAGCACGTCTACGCCCTTTTCGAGCGCGGCAATCTGGTCGCCCATGTTCACGCCCCCGATGAGCAGCGCCATCGAAAGCTTGTGATATTTGCCATATTTCTCGAAATTCTCGGAGACTTGCGCCGCCAGCTCGCGCGTCGGCTCAAGGATCAGCGAGCGCGGCATGCGCGCGCGGCTGCGGCCCTGCGCCAGGATATCGATCATCGGCAGCACGAAGCTGGCCGTCTTGCCAGTGCCGGTCTGGGCGATGCCGATCAGGTCGCGCATCATCAGCACGGACGGGATGGCCTGCGCCTGAATCGGCGTAGGTTCGTTATAGCCCGCTTCGCTTACGGCGCGCAGCAATTCGTCGGAAAGGCCGAGATCGGCGAAGGTCATGCATGATCCGAAAAACGAGCGGCCCAGTTTTGGTGCCGCTTCAATGCTGCGCGCGTGCCGATTGCACGCTCTTTTGTCAAGTGAAAGCCGCGTGTTCCGGAGAGTTGCATGGGCATGCCAGCCGCAGTGCAACCCGTTGCACAAACGATGTGCGTCAAAGCATCTGGCCGAGATCGCGCGATCGGCACAGGCAGGCTGGGCAAATGAGCGGGGATTTCAGATGAGCAAGGCACCTGTAAGGAAGACAAGCCGCGGTTTGATCGGCGCCACGCTTTTGGCACTTGTGATCATAACGCAGTTTTATGGCGCGATAGCCTATGCGGTGCCTCCGGCATCGCCAGCTGCGCACATATTTTAGGATCAGTGCCGCGGGATCAGCTTCCTGAATCGCGTGATCTCGCATTCGCCGCCCGAACGGGCGTGGATCGCGTCTCGATCGGCGCAGATCATGCCGTCTTCGCCGGGCTTTAGATAGAAACCGTTATAATAATCGAGCGCGGGACAGGAGGATTCGAGCTGCGCGCGCAAGCGCGGTCCGCCCGGAAGAATGAAGTCCACGGTCTGCGGATCGATCAGCACCGCACCGGCAATGCCTTGCAGCGGCATGCATTTGGGGCCTGGCCGCTCGCGCCACCGCAAGGGGGCCGGATCCGGCGCGACGCGGCTGGGGATGCGGACGATTACGCGCTCATGAATGATTACCTGCGCGAACTGGGCTGGCGGTTGGGCGCGATGTGGATCTGCAGCGATCGCGATCCCCCCGGCTGCGAGCATCGCCAAAATCACGATGTTGCGTCCATGCTTCCGCCGGTGTCCCACGCTTACTCGATCCTCATTGGCCGCAGAAGTCGCCTTCGTCTATAGCCTAACGGCATGAACCTGAACGATGCCAGTCCCGCACTGCTCCGGCAGCTGAAGCAGCGGCTCGGCCCCAAAGGCTTCACCGACGATCCTGACGACATGTCGGCATGGCTGACGGATTGGCGTGGGCGGATCACCGGCGGGGCGGCAGCAATGCTGTCGCCGGCCAGCCGCGAGGAAGTTGCCGACATCGTCCGTATGGCAGCGGCGGAACGCGTGCCGATCGTCCCCCAGGGGGGCAATACCTCAATGGTCGCAGGGGCCACGCCGCGACCCGGCTCATTGCTTCTGTCGCTACGCCGGATGAACAGGATTCGTGCTCTGCAGCCCGAAGAAAATGTGGCGACCGTCGAGGCAGGCGTGATCCTGAGCGATTTGCATCGCGCGGCCGAGAGCGTCGGCCGGCGCTTTCCGCTGTCGCTTGCCGCAAAGGATTCCGCCACGATCGGCGGCCTCATCTCGACCAATGCCGGCGGCACCCAGGTCCTTCGTTTCGGGCCGATGCGTGCGCTCGTGATGGGGATCGAGGCGGTTATGCCCGATGGCAGCCTGTTCGAGGGATTGTCGGCATTGCAGAAGGACAATCGCGGCTATGATCTGCGCCAGCTCTTTGCCGGGGCCGAGGGAACGCTCGGCATCGTCACCGCCGCCGCGCTGCGGCTGGAGCCGGCGATCGAACAACGGGTCGTCGTCTGGGCGGGGATGAGCAGCCCGGAGCATGCGCTTCACGCACTGCGGGCACTGGAAAAACGGCTGGGCGATGCGGTCGAAGGTTTCGAGCTGGTGCCGGATCAAGCCTTGGCTCTGGTCCTGAGGCACATCGATCGGATGCGCGCGCCGCTGAGTGGCACGCATGGCTGGCACGTCCTCATCGAGGCGGTGTTTCCACATGCGGCCGAAGCGAATGACCAGGTGGAACAGGCGCTTGCCGGGCTCATCGAGCAAGGCATCGTCGAGGATGCCGCCGTTGCTGCCAACGAGGCTCAGGCGGAGGCTTTCTGGGCACTGCGCGAGAATATCTCCGAAGCGGAACGGCTTGATGGTATCTCGGTCAAACATGATATTTCGGTGCCGGTATCGGTCATGCCGGGTTTCATGCAATCGGCCGCGCGTGAGGTCGAAGCAGCCTTTGCCGGCGCGCGCGTCCTTGCGTTCGGTCATCTCGGCGACGGGAACGTTCATTTCAATGTGCGGAGTCCGGAAGGGCTCGCCGCCCGGCCCTGGTTCGATGCCAACAATGAGGCGGTGAGCCGGATGGTGCATGATCTGGTCACCGAAGCGGGCGGCTCGATTTCGGCCGAACATGGCATCGGCCAGCTCAAGCTTGCGGAATTTGCGCGACTGGGGGGCGCCGCGCGGCTCGATGCGCTACGCGCGATCAAGCATGCGCTCGATCCGATCGGGATTATGAATCCGGGCAAGCTCGTGCCGCTTGCTTCTGTAACATCCGCGCCATAGAGGCGGCGGCAAGCATCAGACCCGGGCACGGGCCTTCACTGTTTCAGGAGACTCTTCATCATGGCGACCGCACCCAATTTCGGGCTGCCTCTGTTCTACAACCAGCTGGAGCCGCTATCGAGCAGCGCTCATGGCGCTTGGAAGGCGCGTCGCATGGAATCGGCTCCTTTCCTGGCGCAAACGCACGCGGTGCCGCTGACGGTCGAGGAGTTCGCTCTTGCGCAGCGCCATTTCCCGATTGTGTTCTCGGTCGGCGAGAATCCGGTGCCGTTGGCGCTGATGGGCCTCAACGAGGGCGTCAATGTGTTCGTCGACGAGGAGGGCAAGCTCACCAGCGACGTGTATGTGCCGGCCTATGTGCGGCGTTATCCGTTCATGCTGGCGCGATTGCGGTCGGACGTGGACGAGCTTTCGCTGTGCTTCGATCCGACTGCCGATGCGGTGGGCGCGTTCGAGGAGGGCGAGGCCCTGTTCGAGGATGACCAGCCAAGCGAGACCACGAAGCAGATCCTCGGCTTTTGCGAAAATTTCGAGCAAGCCGGCATGCAGACCGGCGCCTTCATGAAGGAGCTGGCTGATAACAAGCTGCTGATCGACGGCGAAGTGTCCATCCAGCCCGAGGGATCGGCGCAGCCCTTCATCTATCGCGGCTTTCAGATGATATCCGAAGATGCGCTCAAGAATCTGCGCGGGGACGTGGCGCGCAAGATGATCCAGTCGGGGTTGCTGCCCCTGATCTACGCGCATCTCTTCTCGCTCTCGCTGATCCGGGAAGTGTTCGCGCGCCAGATGCAACTCGGCAAGGTGCCGACGCCAACGCTTCAGCCGGTCAGCTGAGCTTCTGGATGTAGGTGACTTCGCCTCGGCTCACGCCGCAGACGAAGGGTCGCCCGCTCGCCATGACACCCTCGACGCGATAGCCGTTACGATCGGGGTCGACGGAGCGGATGTCATCGACTTTCTGGTCGTCGCCGCGGCGTGACGCGAGCGCTTCGACGCCGTCGGCGCAGGCGTCGGCAGC
>CBFRWL010000231.1:0-3939 GCA_965727025.1 uncultured Sphingomonas sp. | reverse complement strand
CCCACTTATAATGGCGAGGAGGAAGAGCCGGAAATCTTCCCCGGCTTGTTCCCGAACCTGCTCGCCAATGGAGCAAGCGGCATCGCCGTAGGCATGGCGACGTCCATTCCGCCCCACAATGCCGCCGAATTGATCGATGCCGCCACCCATTTGATCGACCAGCCCAATTGCGAACCGGCGGCATTGATGGAGTTCGTAAAGGGACCGGATTTCCCGACGGGCGGGATCGTGGCGGATAGCCCCTCCGTCATCGCCGAAGCCTATGCGACGGGCAGAGGGGCCTTCCGGGTGCGCGCGCGGTGGACGACCGAGGACCAGGGACGCGGAACCTGGGTCGCAGTGGTGACCGAGATCCCGTACCAGGTGCCTAAATCCAAGCTGATCGAACAGATTGCGGCCCTTATTTCGGAGAAGAAGCTCCCCATTCTTGCGGATGTCCGCGACGAATCCGACGAGCAGATCCGCATCGTCGTCGAGCCGCGCAGCCGAACCGTGGAACCCCAGATGCTCATGGACAGCCTGTTTCGGCTGACCGAGCTCGAGGTGCGCGTGCCGCTCAACCTCAACGTCCTCGACGCGAACCGGACGCCGCGGGTGATGAGCCTGAAGGAAGCGCTGGCGGCATGGCTCGATCATCAGTTCATTGTGCTGATCCGCCGCTCGCGGCACCGGCTCGCCAAGATCGACGACCGGATCGAGCTGCTGGACGGTTATCTGATCGCCTATCTCAACCTCGATAGGGTCATCCAGATCATCCGCGAGGAGGACGAGCCCAAAGCGGTGATGATGGATGAGTTCGGGCTGACCGACCGGCAGGCCGAGGCGATCCTCAACATGCGCTTGCGTAGCTTGCGCAGGCTCGAAGAGATGGAGATCCGCAAGGAACGAGATGCGCTCGACAAGGAGCGTGCCGAATTGATTCAGCTGATCGACAGCCCGGCGCGACAGCGCACCCGCATGAAGCGCGATCTGGCAAAGCTGCGCGAACGTTATGGCCCGGAGACCGAGTTAGGCCGCCGGCGTACGCTGATCGAGGAGACGGCCCAGGCACGTGAAATCCCGCTGGAGGCGATGATCGAACGTGAGCCGATCACCGTCATTCTCTCGCAGCGCGGCTGGATTCGGGCGATGAAGGGGCAAATTCCGCTGGCTGATGCCGAGGCGGTGAAGTTCAAGGAAGGGGACGGCCCCGCCTTTGCCTTTCATGCCTATACCACCGACAAGCTGCTGATGGCCGTGGATAATGGCCGCTTCTACACGCTGGCGGCGGACAGGCTCCCAGGGGCACGAGGCTTTGGTGAGCCCGTCCGGCTGATGGTCGATATCGAAGGCGATGCCCAGCCGGTCGCGCTGCTCGTCGCGACAGCCGGTGCGAAGCTGTTGCTTGCCTCGTCCGACGGGCGCGGGTTCATCGCACCCGCGGCGGAGATCCTGGCGGAAACCCGCAAGGGGAAGCAGGTCGTCAACCTCTCTGGCGGAGCCAAGCTGCGCGCTGTGGTCATGATCGGGCAGGACGCCGATTATGTCGCAGTCGTTGGCGACAACCGCAAGCTGCTGGTGTTCCCGTTGTCGGAGCTGCCCGAACTGGCGCGGGGTAGGGGCGTTCAGCTTCAGCGCTACCGCGACGGCGGCCTCTCCGATGCCACGACGTTTCGCTACACGGCCGGGCTGAGCTGGCCGATGGGCGGCGAAGGCGGCCGGGTCCGTACTGAGACCGACCTGAGCGGCTGGCGAGCCGCGCGAGGCGCAAGCGGACGTATGCCGCCCACCGGCTTTCCGCGTAGCAACCGGTTCAAGGGATAGCCACGAAAGCCTGCCGGCCCCAAAACAAGGCTTTCCGCCTTTGGAAAAGCCGTGAAAATATGAGCGCAATCAAGCGTTAACGGATGCTGGTGTAGGGGCTATCCTCATGTCATTGGCACGCCAGGCTAAGATTGCGATAGTCGAGAACGGTAAGGCCGAAATGCCAGCCGGTCTGGCGGCGTGGGACAAGAGTGCCATCCAGCCTTACATTGATGCGCTGCCCGTGCCTGGCGCGATCATGCCCTGCCGCGCCGATGCGATGGAGGTGATCTGCTGCAATGCGGCTTTCACCGATCTTGCCCGCGATTTCGACGATGGGGAGCGCCCGACGGAGGAGCATCTGCTTGCCGATCCGAAAGTGCGCAATGCCTTCATGCAATTCTGCGCTTCCGCTGACCCGATCAAGCGGTTCGATTGGCTCGAGGGGCACGGCGTCACCAGCCGCTATTACACTGTGGCTTTTTCACGCATTGCGACTGAAAGCTTGAACGGCGGCAGGATTCTGGTCACCCTCCTAGACCGAACCGCTGCCGTGGAAGCCGAACGTTCGCTACGAGCGGAGATGTTGCGGGACAGCTTGACCGGGCTTCCGAACCGGACTGCGTTCGTCGAGGCGGTAGACAATGCCATCGACCGTCAGGATCATGGAAAGTTCGCGGTCCTGATTGTCGATCTCACGCGCTTCAGTCGGGTCAACGAATCGATGGGATCGCTGGCCGGCGATGAGCTGATCATCACGGTGGCGCGCCGGTTGATGTCTGCGCTGCGGGCCGGCGATACGCTTTCCCGCCTCGGCGGCGACGAATTCGGCATACTGCTCCGTCTTGCCGACGGCGCCAATGATGCGCTCCAGGCGGCGCGGCGGATTCATGCCTCGCTGCTGACGCCGTTTCGTCTTTCCGATCTCGAAATCCGGATCGATTGCGCCATTGGCTGCTCAATGATGAGCGAGGCGGTGTCGAACTCGGAGGACCTTGTCCGAAACGCGCAGGTCGCGCTGAAGCGGGCCAAACAATCCGGTCGGGTCGAGGTGTACCAGCAGGGTGAAGTCGCGGTCGTGCGGCGGCGTTTCAGCATGGAGACCGAGCTGCGCCGCGCGATCGAAGCCGGTACGCTGACGCTTGCCTATCAGCCCCTCATCGATTTGCAGAATGACCGATTGGCCGGGTTCGAAGCACTTGCGCGGTGGAGCCATCCCGAACAAGGCTCCATCTCCCCCACCGATTTCGTTTCGGTTGCAGAGGAATCAGGGTTGATCGTGCCGCTGGGCCGCTGGGCGCTGAACGAAGCGATGCAGACGCTGCGCAAGTGGGACCAGGCGATAGGCACCGAGCTGCCGATCTACATTGGCGTGAACGTCTCCGCAGTGCAGCTCGTCCGCGACGATATCGCCGAGGTCGCGCGCAATGCGCTCGAATCCCACGGGCTGGACGGCAGCCGCTTGATGCTCGAGTTGACCGAAAGCGCGATCATCGGCGACCCGGAACGATCGGGGCGGCTGCTCAACCGCCTCAAAGGTCTCAATACCACCATCGCGATGGATGATTTCGGAACCGGCTATTCCTCGCTCGCCTATCTTCAGAAGCTGCCGATCGACGTGCTGAAGATCGACCGCAGTTTCGTAACCGGCATGCTGGCCGACCGTGACTCGATCGCAATCGTGCGCGCCATCCTGAGCCTTGCAAGCGCACTGGGCATGCAAACCACCGCCGAGGGCATCGAGACCGCCGAACTGGCGCAGACGCTGGCGGCGCTCGGCTGCTCCTATGGCCAGGGCTTCTACTATTCGCGGCCGTTGGGTGCCGATGCCGCGCTCGCTTACTGCAAGCGCTCTTTTCCATCGCTGGGCGCAGCCAGCACTTCGTCCGCGATCTGATCGACCCGCGCACGATCGGGAAAGCCTTCGTCAATCCACCGTCGCTCAATTCGTTGCAATACTTCAGCGACTTGCGGGCCTTCCTTCAAGCCACGGCTGAGCAGGTCGCGACCACCAACGGGGAGGGTAGGGGCTTGCCATTGCTGCACTTCGATGGCTTCGGCGGCCCGTCCCTGTAGCAGCAGCCGATCAAGCGCGCTTTCCCTGCCAAAGCGATAGGCCAGTTCATGCGCGCCCGTCGGCGTCGAACGATCGGCCGC
>CBFRWL010000230.1:0-3968 GCA_965727025.1 uncultured Sphingomonas sp. | reverse complement strand
ATCGCCGGATAGTTGCAAGCGGCGCTCGCAAAAGGCAAAGGCGCCCGCGAGAAAGGAACAGGGATGACATTGATTGCGGTTCTGCCGGGCGACGGCATTGGCCCGGAGGTAACGGCTCAGGCGCTGCGCGTTCTGGATGCGGTGTGCGGGAAACGCCTGAGCTATGAAGAGGCGCCGGTGGGCGGAGCCGCGTACAAGGCGAAGGGCCATCCGCTTCCGCCCGAGACATTGGCGGTCGCGCAGCGCGCCGCCGCGATCTTGTTTGGGGCGGTCGGCGATCCGGATTGCGATGGGCTTGAGCGCCACCTGCGCCCGGAGCAGGCGATTCTCGGCCTCCGCAAGGAATTGTCACTGTTCGCCAATTTGCGCCCGGCGAAACTTTTTCCCGAGCTTGCCGATGCCTCCGCGCTGCGGCCGGAAGTGGCCAAAGCCATCGACCTCGTCATCGTGCGCGAGCTGAACGGCGATGTCTATTTTGGCGAAAAGGGCATGCGCAAGACTGCGGGGGGGCTGCGGGAAGGCTATGACGTCATGGCGTATAACGAGGCCGAAGTCTCTCGCATCGCCCGCACCGGTTTCGAAACGGCGCGTGCGCGCAACCGCAAGCTCTGCTCGGTCGACAAGGCCAATGTGCTGGAAACCTCCCAGCTCTGGCGTGACGTCGTGATCGAGACTGCCGCCGACTATCCCGACGTCGAACTTACCCACATGTATGTCGACAATGCCGCGATGCAGCTGGTGCGCAATCCCGGACAATTCGACGTCATCGTCACCGGTAATCTGTTCGGGGACATCCTTTCCGACCAGGCATCGATGTGCGCCGGATCGATCGGTATGCTGCCGTCCGCTTCGCTCGACGCCAACGCCAAAGGGCTTTACGAGCCGATCCATGGCTCTGCGCCTGATATCGCCGGCCAGGGCAAGGCAAACCCGCTCGCGACGATCCTTTCGGCGGCGATGATGCTGCGCTACTCGCTCGATCTGGCTAATGAAGCCGATCGGATCGAGGCAGCCGTCGCCAAGGCGCTTGCGTCCGGCGCGCGCACCCCGGACCTTGGCGGCAACATGTCCACCAGCGAGATGGGCGATCGGGTGCTGGCAGCGCTTTAGGCGCTGCCGACCGGCTCCTTGGCGAGTTCCTTCTCAATGGCCGCGATCAGCCTGGCATCATCGGGCGCGGTGTCAGGCGAGAAGCGAGCGGCAACTTCGCCGTCGCGACCGATCACGAACTTCTCGAAGTTCCACAGGATACCGGGCGCAGGGTTGGGTGTCATCCCGTAGCCCTCCAGCTTGGCGCGGAAGCCGTCGGCATCCCCCGTCACCGGCACGCCAGACTCCGTCAACTCCTGATACAGCGGATGAGTATCGGCGCCAGTGACTGCGATCTTGGAAAACATCGGGAAGTCGACGCCGAAGTTGGTCGTGCAGAACTGCGCGATTTCCTCGTCGGCTCCCGGCTCCTGGCCCGCGAAGTCATTGGCCGGAAAGCCGAGCACGACAAGGCCGCGCTGACGATAGTCGCGATAAAGCTTCTCAAGAGCCTCATATTGGGGCGTCAGCCCGCACTTGGAGGCAACGTTGACCACCAACAAAACCTTGCCGCTATAATCTCCAAGTGTCGCCGGTTTGCCGCTGATCGTGGAAAGCGGAATGGTCTGGATCGCTGTGTTCATGGCAAAATCCTCTTTGATTGATTGACGCATGACCGCCCGGCGCGGCAAAGCGGCATGATGAAACGCTATACTGGTCAGAACCGCAAGATCACATCCAAATGGCGGCCTGCTACCCAGGCTATCCGCGGGGGCACGGCGCGCTCGGAATGGGGCGAGACGAGCGAAGCGCTCTTCCTGACCTCCGGCTACGCCTATGATTGCGCTGCCGATGCCGCGGCCCGATTCGCCGGCGAGCAGCAGGGTATGACCTATTCGCGGCTTCAGAACCCGACGGTCGAGATGCTTGAGCAACGCATCGCGCTCATGGAAGGCGCCGAGGCTGCGCGCTGCACGGCAAGCGGCATGGCGGCCATGACGGCGACTTTGCTCTGCCAGCTAAAGGCCGGAGATCACGTCGTCGGCGGCCGCGCGTTGTTCGGTTCCTGCCGCTGGCTGACCGACAATCTGTTGCCGAGGTTCGGCGTTGCGACGACGATCGTGGACGGGTGCGACAATGATGCCTGGAAGGCGGCAATCCGGCCGGAAACGAAGCTGTTCTTCTTCGAAACGCCCGCCAATCCCACACTTGACATCGTGGATCTGGAGGCGGTGTGCGCCATTGCGAAAGATGCGGGGATCAAGACGGTCGTCGATAACGCCTTTGCGACGCCGTTGCTTCAGCGCCCGATGGATTATGGTGCGGACGTGGTCGCTTATTCCGCGACGAAGATGATGGATGGGCAGGGCAGGGTGCTCGCCGGCGCGGTCTGCGGAACTGAAGATTTTATCCTCAACACGCTGCTTCCATTCACCCGCAACACCGGTCCAACGCTCAGCCCTTTCAATGCCTGGGTGGTGTTGAAAGGCCTCGAGACGCTCGATCTGCGCATTCGCCGGCAGAGCGAGAATGCGCTTCGGGTTGCGCAATTTCTCGAACGACGGGTGCCGCGCGCGCTGTATCCCGCGCTCCCGAGCCATCCGCAGCATGATCTGGCGTGCAAGCAAATGTCGGCAGGCGGCACGATCATCTCCATCTATCTCGATGGCGGCCGCGCACAGGCGCATGCTTTGCTCGACGCGCTTCAGCTTGTCGATATCAGCAACAATGTCGGCGATTCGCGCTCGCTGATGACGCATCCGGCGTCCACCACTCATAGCGGTCTCACCCCGGAAGCACGTATCGAAATGGGGGTTACCGAAGGCATGCTACGGCTTAATGTTGGCCTTGAGGATCCGGACGATTTGATCGAGGATTTCGATCAGGCGCTGAAGGCGGCTGGTCTATGACCGTCGTGAGCGCGCTATTTCCCTATAGTGCGCAGACCCGCGACGTGATCGTGCGCGTCTCAGTTAGCTTCCTTGCCGATCAATCCGAGCCGTCCAAAGGCCACTGGTTCTGGGCCTATCATATCCGAATCGAGAACAAGGGACGGCAACCCGTTCAGCTCATGACGCGCTATTGGGTGATCACGGACGGCCGCGGCTCACGCCACGAAGTGCGCGGCGATGGCGTGGTGGGTGAGCAGCCAGTGATCGAACCCGGCGAGAGCTATGACTATGTTTCCGGTTGCCCGCTTCACACGCCGACCGGCGCGATGGAAGGAAGCTATCACATGGTTGCTGCCGATGGATCGAGCTTCGATGCGACCATCCCGCGTTTCCCCCTGATCGGCCCGGCGGTGGCGCGATGAAGCGCACGCATCTCCCCCTCAATGGCTTGCGCGTGCTGGATGCCGCCGCGCGCCATCTCTCCTTCACGCGCGCGGCCGATGAACTCGCGGTCACGCCGGCAGCGGTCGGCCAGCAGATTCGCGCGCTTGAGGATACGCTTGGTGTCGTGTTGTTTCGGCGCACCGCCAAGGGATTGGAACTCACGCCCGAGGGAGAATCCGGGCTGCAAGCGTTGCGCGACGGTTTTCTCCAGTTCGAGGAGGCCGTAAGAGCCATGCAGTCGCAGCAGAGCTCGAAAGTGCTTACCATTGCTGCGCCGCGCGATTTCACCGCCAAATGGCTTGCACCGCGCCTGGCCGATTATGCGAAGGCTGACGGCGAATTGCGCTTTCACCTGATTGCCGCGGATGGCGATGTGGATTTCACTGAAGCCAATCTCGACTTGGCGGTGATCTGGTCAGAAACCAGCAATGGCCATGAGGGGGCTAAGCTCGCTGAAGGCGCAATGGTAACCATTGGCAATGGCCCGCGAATTGCGTGGCCCGGTGATCCCGCCGATCCGGGTTCGGCTATGTTGACGGTTGCGGATGCCGGGCTGGCGCTTGATGCCGCAAAAGCAGGGCTGGGTCAGGCGCGTGTGCCTGC
>CBFRWL010000229.1:0-3971 GCA_965727025.1 uncultured Sphingomonas sp. | reverse complement strand
GCGATCGCCGCCGAAGCGGGATGGCTCGCCAAAGGGGACGATGCGCGTTTCATGAGCGAGATCGCGCTGAGGCTGCAGGATAGCTGACCCAACCGAACTCTTGTGCGATGTCCGTTTTTCTGACCCCGCCTGGGCGCGACAGCGGCAATAGGGATGAACCCCGCATCAGGACGACGCTGCTAGGAACATGCCCAACAGCTTCTGAGCAAGCCTCAAACCCAAAGCTGACGGTAAAGCTGCTCGATTTCCTCCCGGTCGGCCACACGGGGATTATTGGCGGGTGATCCCGACGCGATCGCCTGTCGCGCCATCAGCGCAATGTTATCGAACCACCTCTCGCGATCGATCCCATAGCCGGCGGGGGTAGGCACTTCGAGTTCGGTATTCAATGCCTCCAGCTCTGCGATCAACGCGGCCACCGCCGCCTGATCGCCCTCGCCTGGATCAGCCAGCGCCATCGCACGGGCGCATTCGGCATAGCGTTGCAAAGCGGCGGGCGCCGAAAAGGCGGTGACGGCGGGAAGCAGCATGGCGTTGGAGAGCCCGTGCGGAACATGGAACAATGCGCCGATCGGGCGGCTCATGCCGTGGACCAGGGCGACCGAAGCGTTGGAAAAGGCGATGCCGGCGTGCAATGCGCCTTCCATCATCGCTGCCCGCGCCATCCTGTTGCCCGGCTCCGCGCAAGCGATACGCAGATTGGGCGCGATCAGGCGCATGGCTGAAAGCGCCATCGCGTCCGAAAAAGGATTTGCCCGGCGCGACACATAGGCTTCGATCGCGTGGGTGAGCGAATCGATGCCCGTGTCCGCGGTCAACCGGCGCGGCTTGCCCATCGTCAGTTCGAAATCGACGATGGCTATGCTCGGCAGGAATCCGAGCCCGATACAGAGCATCTTTTCCTGAGTGGCTTCATCGGTGATGATGGTGAACCGGGTCGCCTCTGATCCCGTTCCCGCGGTCGTCGGCACGGCGATGATCGGCAATCCAGCGTCATCGATCTGGGCAGGCGCCTTCATCTGCGCATAGCTCATCGGTCGTTTGGCCAAGACCGCGACGGCCTTGGCCGTATCGATCGGGCTCCCGCCGCCAAAACCCAACACACAGTCATATGCGCCGCCTTCCATGGCAGCCAGCGCACTATCGATGACCCCCGTCGTTGGATCGGCCCGTGCGCCCGTAAACAGGCCGACCGAAATCGAAGCGCTATCCAGCACCGCGAGCAGCCGGTCGAGGAGGCCATTGCCGGCCAAGAACGCGTCGGTGACCACGAATGGCGCTTTCAGGCCGAGTTGGGACAGCGCCTCCGGCAGTTCCGCAAGCGAACCGCCCCCGGAGCGAATGATGCGCGGCAGGACGATGCTAGCCATTATGTCTCTCCAGCTTCCTTTGATAATCCGATTAGCTCCAGCCCGCAGGCGCCGCTAGCTGGCAAAAGACCCAAGCCCATGAGCTGGCTTTTATAGGGCGATGAATGCTGCCGAAATGCAGCGCGCGCTTGCCCCCCGCGCATTGCGTGGACCGCTCGCCATCGCGCAGACGACTGGCGTTTCCGTGCCGTGCTGCTATCGGCGAGCAGACAATCATTGCAGGATCTGGCTTAGATGGGTTTTCGTTGCGGGATCGTAGGGCTGCCTAATGTGGGCAAGTCGACGTTGTTCAACGCGCTGACCGAAACGGCGGCGGCACAGGCGGCGAACTATCCGTTCTGCACGATCGAACCGAATGTGGGGCAAGTGGCGGTGCCCGATCCGCGGCTCCAGGAGATCGCTGCGATCGCTCATTCCGCCAAGATCATCGAGACGCAGCTTGGTTTCGTCGATATCGCCGGTCTCGTACGCGGCGCCTCCAAGGGCGAAGGGCTCGGCAATCAGTTTCTCGGCAATATTCGCGAGGTGGATGCGATCATCCACGTGCTGCGCTGCTTCGAGAATGACGACATCCAGCATGTCGACAACAAGGTCGACCCGATTGCGGACGCCGAAACGGTCGAGACGGAGCTCATGCTCGCCGATCTCGAAAGTCTTGAAAAGCGCGTTCCCGGCCTGGTCAAGAAGGGTCAGCAAGGAGACAAGGAAGCCAAGGCCGCGGCATCCGTATTAAGCCAGGCACTCGATCTGTTGCGCGAGGGCAAGCCGGCGCGGCTGACCGCACCCAAGGATGAGGACGAAGCGCGCATCTTCGCGCAGGCGCAGTTGCTCACCGCCAAGCCGGTTCTTTATGTCTGCAACGTCGAGGAAGCTTCGGCAGCCGATGGCAATGGCTTCTCTGCGCAGGTGTTCGAAAAAGCGGCCGCCGAGAACGCCAAGGCCGTTGTGGTATCGGCTGCCATCGAGGCCGAGATCGCCACGATGGCACCTGCCGACCGCACCGAATTTCTGACGGATCTCGGCCTGCACGAGACCGGGCTCGCCCGCGTGATCCGGGCCGGCTACGATCTACTCCATCTGCGCACCTTCTTCACATGCGGTCCGAAGGAAGCGCGTGCCTGGACGATCGAAGCGGGCAGCAAGGCGCCCCAAGCGGCCGGCGCGATCCACAGCGATTTCGAACGTGGCTTCATCCGCGCCGAAACGATCAGCTACGAAGACTATCTTGCCTATCATGGCGAGGCCGGCGCGCGCGAGGCCGGACGGCTGCGCGCGGAAGGCAAGGACTATGTGGTGCAGGATGGCGACGTCATGCTGTTCCGGTTCAACGTGTAAGGTAACCCACCGTGATGACGCTCGATGACTATGCCGTCGGCCGCAAGAGCGAGCGTTTCGGGCGTTATGAAATGTCGCGCGAGGAAATTCTTGAGTTTGCCGGCCGTTACGATCCGCAGCCTTTTCACCTCGACGATGCAGCGGCTGCCGCAAACCCCATTTTCGGCAAGCTGGCCGCGAGCGGCTGGCACACGGCCTCGGCCACCATGCGCATGATCGTCGATGAGGGCGCCAAGCATGGCGGCCATTCGATCGGCGGCGCCAGCGTGGACGAATTGCGCTGGCTACGCCCGGTCTATCCGGGCGACGTCCTCAGCGCCGAAAATGAGGTGTTGGAGGCGCGCGCATTGCGTTCGCGGTCGGAGATCGCAACCGTGAAGCTGCGTACCACCACCTATAACCAGGATAATCAGCCGGTGTTGACGATGACCGCTAACATCATCGTGCCGGTGTCTCGCTAGATCGGCGAGCATTGAGTCAGATTGACCGTTTGGTTCGAGTAGCTTTCGAGCCCGTCGAGAAAGCGTGTCGAGAACTTGTCCAGCGGATTTCTCGACTTCGGTTCTCGACGAGCTCGAACCTTCGCTCGAAACCAACGGCTCTCATTAAACGCTCGACGCTATAAGCGTGCGGAGACGACTCTCGCCGTCTCCGCCAATCTTCAATGCTTCACGCCGGCCCAGACGTTCCGATAGGCCAGATAGCCCAGCACCGTCGCAATCAGCAGGAAGATGAGCACCGAGATGCCGGCGCGGTGGCGCGCCTCAAGCTTGGGCTCGGCCGTCCAGACCAGGAAGGCCGAAACATCCTGCGCCATCTGATCGACGGTCGGCTTGGTGCCGTCCGAATAGGTGACCTGGCCATCGGACACGAGCGGCGGCGGCATCGCGATATTCAGGTTCGCGAAATAGGGGTTGTAATGGAGCGACGGCGGCGTCTTCGCGTCCGGGAATTCCTTCAGGAGCGCCGCCGGCTGCGGCTGGAAGCCGGTCAGCAGCGAGTGGACATAGGCAGCGCCGCCGTGCCGCGCCTTGGTGATCAGCGAAAGATCCGGCGGCAGCGCATTGTTGTTGGCCGAGCGCGCCGCAACTTCGTTCGCATAGGGCGACGGGAAATGATCGGCAGGCAGTGCCTTGCGGGTGGCGGGCTCGCCCGTGTCGGGATTGATCGAAGGGACTTCGACAGCCCACTGGTTCGCGATCGCTTTCACCTCAGGATCGGTAAAGCCGATTTCGGTCAGGTCACGGAAGGTGACCAGGCGCAGCG
>CBFRWL010000228.1:0-3979 GCA_965727025.1 uncultured Sphingomonas sp. | reverse complement strand
GTCGCCCCGGTCATTCGCGATTTCGCGGTCTCGATCGGGATCAGCAGCGCCTCCTCCGAATCCGCGCTCGCCGCCGGTGCCGTGATGGGCGTGATGATCATCCCCTTCGTATCCTCGATGGCCGACGATTCGCTGACGGCGGTGCCGCAATCGATGCGCGACGGATCGCTGGCGATGGGGGCGACCACGTCCGAGACGATCCGCAAGGTGCTGGTGCCCGCGGCATTGCCCGGTGTAGTCGGCGGCGTACTGCTCGCGGTGAGCCGCGCGATCGGCGAGACGATGATCGTGGTGATGGCGGCGGGCCTCGCCGCCAACCTCACGCTCAATCCCTTTGCGAGTGTGACGACCGTGACGACCCAGATTGTCCAGCTGCTCACCGGCGATCAGGAATTCGATAGCGCGAAGACGCTATCGGCCTTTGCGCTGGGCCTGGTCCTGTTCCTGGTGACGTTGCTGCTCAACATCATCGCGCTTCGCGTGGTAAAAAAATATCGGGAAGCTTATGAGTGAGGCGCTCGCGATGACTATGCCCGGCGGCCTCGCCGCGTCCGACATTGCGCCCCGCGCAACCGACTGGTCAGGCGAAGCCATGCAACGGCGCATTCGCAAGCGCTACGCGTCGGAACGGCGTTTCCGGCTGATCGGGTTGTCCGCCGTATTACTTTCGGCGGGATTCCTGGCGTTCCTGTTGTTCACGATGCTTGGCAACGGCCTGCGCGGGTTCAGCCAGACGGAGATCAGGCTTCCGATCAACTTTGCCTCGTCGTCGCTGATGCTCGATCCGGCGACGCTGAAGGGTCCGGGTGCCGACGCGGCGCTGGCTGGCGCCGATATCGAGGGCGCCACCGCGGCCGCCGCCGATGCAGCCTTCGGAGAAGGCGGCGCCCGGCTGCTCTCGGACGGGGCATGGCTGAAGGTGCAGGATGCGATCAGGAGCAATCCCTACATTCTCAAAGGCCGTGGCGAAGTCTGGGTGCCGGCTTCGGTCGAGCTTGATCTTGCCGCCAAGGGCAGCGGCTCTCCCGAAGCCGAGCGCGCGCTCTCCAAACTCAAAGCCAAGACTGGCGTAAGAACCGGCTTCAACGCGCATTTCCTGACCGGGTCCGACGCGACGGACCCGACCATTGTCGGCATCTGGGGCGCGCTGAAGGGCTCGCTGCTGACGATGGGCGTGACGCTGCTGCTTGCTTTCCCGGTTGGCGTGCTGGCGGCGCTTTATCTGGAGGAATATGCGCCGCGAAACCGCTGGACCGATCTGATCGAAGTTTCGATCAACAATCTGGCGGCGGTGCCGTCGATCATCTTCGGTCTGCTTGGATTGGCGGTGTTCCTCAACTTCATGCATCTGCCCCGCTCCGCGCCGATCGTCGGCGGGCTGACGCTGGCGCTGATGACGATGCCCGTAATCGTCATTGCCGGCCGCAATGCCATCAAGTCAGTGCCCCCTTCGATCCGCGACGCGGCGCTCGGAATCGGCGCAAGCCGCGTGCAAGTCGTGTTCCATCACGTTCTGCCATTGGCCTTGCCCGGCATCCTGACCGGCACGATCATCGGCATGGCGCGCGCGCTGGGCGAAACCGCGCCGCTGCTGATGATCGGCATGCGCGCCTTCATCTCCGCCGCGCCCTCCGGCTTCACCGCGCCCGCGACCGTGCTGCCGGTGCAGGTCTTTCTCTGGTCGGATGAGGTCAGCAAAGGCTTCGTCGAGAAGACCAGCGCCGCGATCATCGTACTGCTGATCTTCCTGCTCGCGATGAACGGGCTGGCTATCTACCTCCGCAATAAATTTGAAATCCGGTGGTGAAACCATGAGCACGCAAACACTCGAACATCTCGCTGCCGAACAAAAAGCAGCCAGCGAGGGCACCCTCAAAATGTCCGCGCGCGACGTCAACGTCTTCTATGGTCAGAAGCAGGCGATCAACAAAGTCTCGATCGACGTCACCCAGGAGAATGTGACGGCGTTCATCGGCCCGTCCGGCTGCGGCAAGTCCACCTTCCTGCGCACGTTGAACCGGATGAACGATACCGTCGCCGGTGCGCGCGTCGAGGGCAAGATCATGCTCGATGGCGAAGACATCTACGCATCCTCGATGGACGTGGTGCAGTTGCGCGCGCGCGTGGGCATGGTCTTCCAGAAGCCCAATCCCTTTCCCAAATCGATCTACGAAAATGTCGCTTATGGGCCGCGCATCCACGGCCTCGCCTCAAGCCGTGCCGAGATGGACCAGATCGTCGAGAAATCGCTGAAACGCGCTGGCCTCTGGGACGAAGTGAAGGACCGGCTCAGCGACAGCGGCACCGCGCTATCGGGAGGCCAGCAGCAGCGCCTCTGCATCGCGCGCGCGATCGCGGTGGATCCTGAGGTGATCCTGATGGACGAGCCGTGCTCGGCGCTCGATCCGATCGCGACCGCCAAGATCGAGGAGTTGATCCACGAGCTTCGCGGCCGCTTCGCGATCGTGATCGTGACCCATAATATGCAGCAGGCAGCGCGCGTGTCGCAGCGCACGGCTTTTTTCCACCTCGGCAACCTCGTCGAATATGGCGACACGTCGGAGATTTTCACCAATCCCCGCGAGGTTCGCACCAAGGACTATATCACCGGCCGCTATGGCTGAGGGAGCGATTATGGCTACGACTGGACATACGGTAAAAGCGTTCGACGACGATCTCAGCGAACTGCGCGCGGTCGTGTCCGAAATGGGCGGTCGCGCGGAAGCTGCGATAGATGGCGCCATGCAGGCACTCGCCCGGCGCGACGAGGATGCCGCCCTCAAGATCGTCGAAGCCGACCGGAGGATCGACGCGCTCGAATCGGAGGTGGACCGGCTTGCCATCCGCCTGATCGCGCTGCGCGCGCCGATGGCGGACGACCTGCGCGAGGTGCTGGCCGCGCTCAGGATCAGCAGCATCGTCGAGCGGATCGGCGATTATGCGAAGAATATCGCGAAGCGCGTCCCGGTGCTGGCCGACGCCCGCGATATCGAGGCGATCTCGCTGCTTCCGGCGATGGGCCGGGCGGTCAGCCAGATGGTCCGCGACGTGCTCGACGCTTTTGCCGCACGCGATGCGAAGCTGGCGGCGGACGTCTGCGAGCGGGATCGCGTCGTGGACGATTTTTACAACAGCCTGTTCCGCACGCTGCTGACGCACATGATGGAAAATCCGCACACGATCACGGCATCCACCCACCTGCTGTTCATCGGGAAGAATCTCGAACGGATCGGCGATCACGCCACCAACATCGCCGAGATGGTCTACTTCGCCGCAACCGGCCAGCAGTTGGGCGAAAGGCCCCGTGGCGGGGACGCCCTCAGCAAGGCCGACTGATATTTATGAGCCGTGCCCATATCCTGCTGGTCGAAGACGATCGTTCGCTTGCCGAGCTGCTTAGCTGGAACCTCGAACGCGAGGAATATGAGGTTGAACATACCGCGGATGGCGAGGAAGCGCTGCTGCTGGCACGGGAAAATCCGCCGGATCTGGTCCTGCTCGATTGGATGATCGAGGGGCTTTCAGGCATCGAAGTTTGCCGCAGGCTGCGCCGCATTCCGGACACGGCCAATGTGCCGATCATCATGCTGACAGCGCGCGGCGAGGAAGAGGATCGCGTCCGCGGCCTCGAAACCGGCGCCGACGATTATGTCACCAAGCCGTTCAGTCCGCGCGAACTGGTGGCGCGGGTCGGGGCGGTGCTACGCCGGGTGCGGCCGGCGCTTGCCGGCGAGCAGCTCACCTATTCAGACATCGAGATGGATACGGTCAGCCACAAGGTGCGGCGTGCCGGCATGTCGGTGCCGCTGGGGCCGACCGAGTTCCGGCTGCTCAAGCATTTTCTCGAGCATCCCGGCCGCGTTTTTTCGCGAGAGCGTTTGCTGGACTCAGTGTGGGGCCGCGATTCGGACATCGAACCTCGCACCGTCGACGTCCATATCCGTCGGCTGCGTAAAGCGATCAACGTCGGGAACTGCGC
>CBFRWL010000227.1:0-3980 GCA_965727025.1 uncultured Sphingomonas sp. | reverse complement strand
AGCAGCGGCAGCATCGTCATTTCGTCGACATCGACCGGCTCGACCTCCACATCGAGCGGCGGGTCGGGCGGATCGAGCAGCAGCACGTCAGGCGGCAGCTCAAGCACATCAAGCGGCGTGAGCACGTCCACGGGTGGCGTAAGCACTTCGACCGGAGGCGTCAGTACTTCGACGGGAGGCGTGAGCACGTCGACCGGCGGGGTGAGTACCTCGACGGGGGGCGTGAGCACATCCACCGGAGGCGTTAGCACCTCAACCGGCGGGATCAGCTCAACGTCGAGCTCGAGCGGCTCGTCCTCGAGCTCCTCGTCATCCTCGTCGTCATCGAGCAGCAGCTCGAGCGGATCGTCGAGCTTCGGCTCTTCGGGTGCGACAAGCTCCACATCTTCGACCGGAAGCTCTACCGGGAGCTCATCTTCGACGGGAAGCTCCGGTTCGACCGGCAGTTCGAGCGGAAGCAGCTCGACCTCTTCCTCGACCAGCTCAAGCACCTCCTCCTCGACGGGCAGCAGCACGTCATCCGGAGGCAGTTCTTCCACCAGCAGCGGTACCGAAGTGCCGGCACCGCCGATGGTGCTCCTGTTCGGAGCAGGCGCGGCCGCCCTGGTCGCCCGCGCGCGCAACCGCCGCAACAAGGGCCAGTAAAAAAGCCCCGGTCGCTGCCGGGGCTCAATTGTGCGATCTTAGGCTGCGATCAGCCGCCGCCCGCCGTCCCGCCTGACTGCTGCGCCGCGGCGCCGCTCGCCGCCGCCTTCAGTTGCGCGGCGGTCATGCCGATGGTGGCACCCTGACTCCCCTTTGCAAAGGAATCCAGCGGGAGCTTTACCTTCTGATCGCCCACGTTCAGCGTCGCGAACTGGGCGTCGGTCGTATCAATCGTGCCAACCGGCGCGCCATCTGGCCCATAAACCGTCGCACCCTGAGTAAGCTGGGCCTTCAGTTCGGCCTGGGCATTAGCCTGAGCTCCGCTGGCGGCTGCGTCGAGCTGCGCCTTGGTCATTGCGATAATCGGTCCCTTTTCGCCCTGGCCGAAAGCCGAAAGCGGCAGGCTGACCTTGTGGGTACCGGTCGAGACCACGGCAAGGTCTCCGCTCACCGACTCAACGGTTCCGACCGGATTGCCCGACGTATCGCTGACGGTGACCCCCGCCTTGACACCCGCATCAGCTGCCAGGGCAGCGCCGGTCATGAACGCCGCAGCGGAAATTCCGATCAAAACCTTCTTAAATTTCACGTTCGACTCTCCTTTTTCGCCTCGTTCAATTGTCAAACACATCAGCTCGCCAGATGTCCTCTCATGCACTTCCCAGTCCGGCTGAGGTGCGCTGGAAAGGCGACGAACTGCAGCAACCATAGTTCTCGCCACCTCGCGGAAAGCGGTTGCAGCAAGTGCTAGGCGCCTCCATAGCCGCCACCATGCACGACATTCGATTGATCCGCGATGAACCGGAAGCCTTCGACGCGGCGTTGGCAAAACGCGGATTGCCCCCGGAGTCTGCCAGGCTCGTCGCGCTTGATGAGCGACGGCGCGATGCGACGACCAGGCTTCAGACCGCCCAGGCCGAAGCCAACGGCATTGCCAAATCGATCGGTATATTGATGGGCGGTGGCCGGAAAGAAGAGGCGGAAGCGAAGAAGCTGGAAGTGGCGTCGCTAAAACGCACCATGCCCAGCCTCGAAGAAGAGCAGCGGCAGGCGGACGCCGAACTGGAGCAGGCACTTGCCGCGTTGCCCAATTCTCCCTCGGCGGATGTGCCTGAGGGCAAGGATGAAAGCGACAATGTGGAGCTTCACGCGCGCGGCGAAAAACCAGCCTTCGGGTTCGAGCCGCGCGAGCATTTCGAAATCGGTGCGCCGCTCGGGCTTGATTTCGAGGCCGCCGCCGCGATCTCCGGAGCACGTTTTGCCGTCATGCAGGGCGCCATGGCGCGGCTGCATCGCGCGCTCGGACAGTTCATGCTCGACGTGCAGACGCAGGAGCATGGCTATACCGAGGTGGCACCGCCTCTGCTGGTGCGCGACGAAGCTCTGTTCGGAACGGGGCAGCTCCCCAAATTCGCCGAAGATTTGTTTCGTACGACCGACGGACGCTGGCTGATCCCCACGGCCGAGGTAAGCCTCACCAACCTGGTGCGCGAGCGCATTTTGAACGAGGCCGAGCTGCCGCTCCGCTTCGTGGCGCTGACGCCCTGCTTCCGCTCCGAGGCGGGCGCCGCCGGCCGCGACACGCGCGGGCTGATTCGGCAGCACCAGTTCGACAAGGTCGAGCTGGTCTCGATTACCGCACCCGAGCAATCTGCCGACGAACATGAGCGGATGACCAGCTGCGCCGAGGCCATTCTCGACAAGCTCGGCCTCGCCTACCGCCGGGTGCTGCTGTGCACCGGCGACATGGGCTTCAGCGCGGCGAAGACCTTCGATCTGGAAGTATGGCTGCCGGGCCAGCAGCGCTATCGCGAGATTTCGAGCTGCTCCAATTGCGGAGACTTCCAGGCGCGGCGCATGAATGCCCGCTTCCGGCCGGGTGATCCCGAGGCGAAGGGCACCCGCTTCGTGCATACGCTGAACGGGTCGGGGCTCGCTGTTGGGCGGACGCTCGTGGCCGTCCTCGAAAATTACCAGGAAGCCGATGGATCGGTCCGCATACCCCCAGCGCTCCAGCCCTATATGGGCGGAGCAGAACGGATTGAACGCTGATGCGCATTTTGTTGACGAACGACGACGGCATCCATGCTCCCGGCCTGAAGGTGCTGGAAACCATCGCCCGCAAGCTTTCCGACGATATCCTGATCGTCGCGCCTTCCGAGGAACAGTCCGGCGCGGGGCATAGCCTGACGCTCACCCGCCCGGTGCGACTGAGGCGGATGGGGGAGCAGCGTTTCGCCGTCACCGGCACGCCAACGGACTCCGTGATGATGGCGCTCAATGAAGTGATCACCGAAGGGCAGCCCGACCTGATTCTTTCGGGCGTGAATCGCGGCGCCAATCTGGGCGAGGACGTAACCTATTCCGGCACCGTCTCGGCCGCGATGGAAGGGGCCCTGGCCGGGGTCCCGTCGATCGCGCTGAGCCAAGTCTACCGCAAAGAGGGCATGGGCGATTACGCTCCCTGGGAAGTCGCCGAGCGCTGGGGCGAGGCCGCGTTGCGCCCGTTGATCGGCATCCCGTGGGCACCGCGAACGCTAGTCAATATCAACTTTCCTGCCGTCCCCCCGAATGAGGTGAAGGGCATCAAGGTGGTGAGCCAAGGGCTGCGGGATTATGGCCGATCGAAGGTGGTGAAACGCACCGATCCGCGCGGCTTCGATTACTACTGGTTCGCGCTCGAGCACATCGTCCACACCCCTGCGCACTCGACCGACCTCGAAGCGATCGAGGACGGATATGTCACGGTAACGCCGCTTCACCTCGACATGACCTTTGGTCCGGGGCTGGAGACCTTGGCGGAACGCTACCGCTAGCGGGACTAGGCCTTCCGCGTCGCGCTCATCGGCATGGCGCCCATTGCGCCAGCATCCACGCTGCCCTGGATCGTATTGCCGGAGACCGTCGCGCGTCCCGAGAGGCTCATCGGAAATGGAACTGTGAGTTCCATTGTCCAGTAGAGCGTGTCTCCCTCGATCCTGCCGTCAGTAATCTCGACGCTGCCGAGCGGACTCACATTGCTGCCGGTGAAGGTCGCGCCATTGCTCTTGATCGTCAGGATCGACTCCTGGGATCCCATCGGCGTGCGGGTAACGCAATCCCACTGGCCGTCGACATTCGCCATCATTTCCCTCCCTTTGCCGCCGCATCGACGGTCATGGTCTCGATCGGCATTCCCAGTTGCTCGAGTTGCGGCCGAACAATCTTGGCGTCGCCCACCACCAGCCACAGCATCTTCGACGGATCGATAACCCCGCGGATCGCCTGATCGAGCGCCTGCGCCGTCTGCTTGCGATACAGCTCGGTGATATGATCATAATAGTCGTCCGGGCGGT
>CBFRWL010000226.1:0-4014 GCA_965727025.1 uncultured Sphingomonas sp. | reverse complement strand
CAGGATCGAATCCACTTCGTCGACGATGCCGAAATTGAACGGGCGCTGGACCATGTGCGCGCGCTCATATTTCATATTGTCGCGCAGATAATCGAAGCCGAACTCATTGTTGGTGCCGTAGGT
Source organism: uncultured Sphingomonas sp. (assembly GCA_965727025.1). Classification (GTDB taxonomy): domain Bacteria; phylum Pseudomonadota; class Alphaproteobacteria; order Sphingomonadales; family Sphingomonadaceae; genus CANJQJ01. The sequence continues at coordinate 3,891 of CBFRWL010000226.1, read as the reverse complement.
GATATCGGCGGCATAGGCCTCGCGGCGCTGCTCATCGCTGAGATTGGGCACGATCACGCCCACCGTCAGGCCGAGGAAGCGGTAGATCTGCCCCATCCAATCGGCGTCGCGGCGGGCCAGATAATCATTGACCGTGACGACGTGGACGCCCTTGCCGGGCAGCGCGTTCAGATAACAGGCGAGCGTCGCGACGAGCGTCTTGCCCTCGCCGGTGCGCATCTCGGCGATCTCGCCCCGATGAAGCACCATGCCGCCGATCAACTGCACATCATAATGGCGCTGGCCGAGCACGCGCTTCGCGGCTTCGCGCACCGTCGCGAAGGCTTCGGGCAGAAGATCGTCCAGTTCTTCGCCTGCCGCCAGCCGTTCGCGGAACTTCACCGTCTGGTGCGCGAGGCCAGCATCGTCGAGCGCAGCCATCTCGGGCTCAAGCGCACCGATCCTTGCGACGATCGGCCGCAGCGACTTGACGTAGCGGTCGTTCGACGACCCGAAAATGGCCTTGGCAATACCGCCGAGCATGAGCGTCCTGACTATATGCGACGGAGCAGGCACGGCAAAGGGCCGGCTACCCCCGCCGGAATTGGCCTGCGATTTAGGAAGCGCGAGGGATCAAGTCAATTGAAGCGCGCGGATCACGCGAAGCGACCGCAGGCCGAGCCGAACCGGTATCAGTTCATGGCCCAAATCACCGCCCGCCCCGATCCGGCCATTTAGGTCCATATCCCCCGCCCGGGCGGTGAACGAACTGCTCTCGGGGCGCTGGGATTGTTCCGACTGTGCTAGAATGGCACAGGGGGTAATGATGCTCTAACATGGTTGACAGCGCGCCTGTCGATTAGAAGCATCGCCAGTGAGGTGCGTACGCGATGGCGAGTGTTGTTTTCGATCGGCGTAATTGGGTATTCGTGGCGGCGCTCGTCCCGGCATTCTTGGTCGGGCTGTTCGGGCTGCTGCCGGTCGGCAAGCAGCCGCATCTCATATCGAGCCGCCCTGCTCCGGATACATCTGCACCCGCGACGACGGCGCCGGCTGCCTCCTCGCCCAATAACGGAAAGCTGCTTCATGCGCCCTCGCCCAAAATCGTGCCGCGCGCGCCCGACTTCACGGTCAAGACCGCGCTCCAGATCGACCGGCCGCTGGCGCCTGGCAATTATGTGTGGGACGAGAGCGGCGTGCCTCCCGGCCGCGTGGCGATCGTCGTCGACATCAAGCAGCAGCTGATCTTCGTCTATCGCGGAGGCGACGAGATCGGGCGGTCCACGCTGATCTACGGCGATGACGACAAGCCGACCCCCTTGGGCGTGTTCCCGATCCTCGAAAAGGATGCCGATCATCACAGCAAGACCTATTGGAACGCGCCGATGCCTTTCATGCTGCGACTGACGCCCGATGGCGTATCGCTCCACGGCACCGCCTTCATTGATCCCAACTACGCCACGCACGGCTGCGTCGGCCTGCCAAAAGCCTTCGCCAAGCTGTTGTTTCGGACAGCAAAAGTCGGCGACTATGTGAAGGTCACGCAGGGTTGGAATCCGGGCCAGTAACTGCCGACCCGGCCGACGCTGCACCCTTGCTTTACTTGGCCGCTTTCTTCTTTGCGGCAGGCTTCTTCGCTCCCCTGCCCTTCTTTCCCTTCGCCGGCGCCTTGGCCGCGCGTTCGGCCAGCAAGGTCATAGCCGCCTCGAGGGTCAGCGTCGCCGGATCGATCGCCTTGGGGATGGTGGCATTGGTGGTGCCGTCCGTGACGTAAGGGCCAAAGCGGCCTTCCATCAGCTTGACCTCCGCACCGCTTTCGGGATGAGGCCCGAAATTCTTCAGCGGCTCGCGCGAACCGGAACGCGCGCGTCCGCCGCCATTGGCTGCATCGGCCAGCTTCGAAACGGCGGCGTTCATGCCAGTTTCGAAGACCTCCGTCGTGGAAGCCAGCCGCGCATATTTGCCGTCATGGGCGAGATAAGGGCCATAGCGCCCGATGCTCGCCGTGATGGGTTTGCCGGATTCGGGGTGCGGGCCGATCTCGCGCGGCAGCGAGAGCAGCTTGAGCGCCCATTCGAGCCCGAAATCCTCGGCAGGAACATCCTTGGGAATCGAAGCGCGCTTGGCCTCCTTCCCCTCGCCGAGTTGAACATAAGGCCCGAACCGCCCGCTCCTGCGCGTGACGTCAGCGCCCGTCACGGGATCCTGGCCGAGCGTTTCGGTGCCGCCATCATCATTGGCGGCCTCCTCGCCGCCCTTCTGGGCGAAGCGGCGGCTATATTTGCATTCCGGATAGTTGGAGCAGGCAACGAACGCACCGAAGCGGCCGCCGCGCAATGCCAGCCGGCCCGTGCCACAGGCCGGGCAGGCGCGCGGATCGGTGCCGTCGCCCTTGTCGGGGAAAAGCCAGGGACCGAGGAACTCATCGAGCGCGGCGGTAATCTCCGACGGCTTCTGCTCCATGACCTCGCCCGCTTTGGGCTTGAAATCCCGCCAGAATGCGGCGAGCACTTCCTGCCAATCGGCGCGCCCCCCCGAAATGTCGTCGAGACTGTCCTCGAGATGGGCGGTGAAATCATAGCTCACATAGCGATCGAAGAAACGCTCGAGAAAGCTGGTGACGAGTCGCCCGCTCTCGTTCGGAACGAAGCGTGCTTTTTCCACCGTGACATAATCGCGGTCCTTCAGCGTCTGTAAGATCGTGGCGTAGGTCGACGGGCGGCCGATGCCGAGCTCTTCCATCTTCTTGACCAGCGAGGCCTCGGAATAGCGCGGCGGCGGTTGGGTGAAATGCTGTTCGGCGTCGACCGACTTCTTGGCGGGAACATCGCCGTCGTTGAGCCGCGGCAGTCGGCGGCTATCCTCGTCATCCGCATCGTCCCTGCCTTCTTCGTAAAGCGCGAGATAGCCGGGGAAGAGCACGACCTGGCCGGTCGCCCGCAGGCCATGCTGGCCGGTCGCATCGGAAAGTTCGACTGTGGTCCGCTCCAGCCGGGCGGACGCCATCTGGCTGGCGAGCGCGCGCTTGTAGATCAGCTCGTAGAGCCTCCCATGATCGCCGCCGCCGACCTTCTCCTTGCTGAAATCGGTCGGGCGGATGGCCTCATGGGCTTCCTGCGCATTCTTGGCCTTGGCGGTATATTGGCGGGGCTTATCCGGGACGTAGCCGGCGTCATAGCGCTCGGCGATCGCATGGCGCGCGGCGGAGATGGCGCTGCCGTCCATCTGCACGCCATCGGTGCGCATATAGGTGATCGCGCCCTGCTCGTAGAGATCCTGCGCCATCCGCATCGTGTGCGTGGCGGAAAAGCCGAGTTTCCGCGCCGCCTCCTGTTGCAGCGTGGAGGTGGTGAAGGGCGCTGGCGGGTTTTTCGCGAACGGCTTGGTCTCGACGGAAACAACCGTGAAGCGGCCGGCCTCGACATCGGCCTTGGCGCGCATCGCGTCGCCTTCCGCGCCGATCGTCAGGCGATCGATCTTCTCGCCCTTCCAGCGCACGAGGCGGGCGAGAAACGGCACGCCGTCATGCTCCATATTGGCGGCGATCGACCAATATTCCTGCGGCTTGAACGCCTCGATCTCGCGCTCGCGATCGACCACCAGCCGAAGCGCCACCGACTGCACGCGCCCTGCCGAGCGGGCACCCGGCAGCTTGCGCCACAGCACGGGCGAGAGGGTGAAGCCGACCAGATAATCGAGCGCGCGCCGCGCCCGGTACGCATCGATCAGATCCTCGTCGAGGCTGCGCGGGTTGGCCATTGCATCGAGCACGGCGGGCTTGGTGATCGCGTTGAAGGTGACGCGCTCGACTTCCTTGGGCAGTGCCCGGCGCTTCTTCAGCACCTCCTGCACATGCCAGCTGATCGCCTCGCCCTCGCGATCGGGGTCGGTGGCGAGGATCAGTTTATCGGC
>CBFRWL010000225.1:0-4019 GCA_965727025.1 uncultured Sphingomonas sp. | reverse complement strand
TCGGCTTGCGCGGCGCGTTTGATGTCGGTTGCGAAGAAGAGGGCGAGCGCGGCCAGGGCGACGCCGTTCTGGATCAGGCTGTGCCAGCCGGCGCCGTCCAGCCCCAGCAGCCAGAGCAAAGCCGGCAGCAGCGGGAACAGCGCGAGGTTGGTGACGAGCGTGACCGTCATCGAGCGCTGGGGGTGGCCGAGCGCGGTGAGCCCCGCCGCCATCGGCGTCGCCGCCAGCGCCGCCATCCGCCCGAGCGCGACCACCGTCAGCAGCGTCCGCCCGCCGGTGAAGCTGTGCCCGCCGAGCAGCAGCAGCAGCCGATCGCCGAACGCCGCCAGCGCCAGCACGATCGGCGTGGCGATCGCGCCCGCCAGCGCCGCGCTCCGCCAGACGGTGTGGCGCAACAGCGCGAACTTGCGCTTGGCGACCTGATCGGCGAGCACCGCATAGCTTGCCTGCGAGAGCAAGGTCGCCGGCTGCTGCAACAAGGCCGAGGCGCGCTGGGCAAGCCCGAACACGCCGGCGGCGGCGGGGCCGAGCATCCAGCCGATCGTGAGCGGCGCGAGATTGGGCGCCAGCTCGCGCAGGGTGATGTCGAAATTGGTGAGCAGGATGAAGCGGCCGAAGCCGCCGCGCTCGCGCAGCACGCCGCGCCAGGGGCCGAGCAGCCGCCGGTCCCCCGCCAGCGCGGTCCACGCGATCAGGCCGAGCGCCCACATCGCCGCGCCCTCGACGATCGCGCTGAGCAGCCAGACCGCGATGAAGCCGATCAGCCCGCCGCCACTCCACCAAACGATCACGGCGCCCACCAGCCGCACCATCGGCGAGATCGCCTGGTGCAGCCCGATCAGATCGAAGCGCCGCGCGATCTGCAACAGCCCCTGCGGGGTCGCGCGAACGCTCGCGAACACCGCAAGGCTGTAGGGCAAGGCAAGCTGCATCACCTCGGACGACCAGCCGAGCCGCGGGCCGACCAGCGGCACCAGCAGCATCGTCAGCAGCAGCGCGGCGAGCCCGAAGCCGATCTCGACCAGCGACATGAAGCGCACGATCCGCGCCATGCCATCGAGATCGCCCGCCTCCAGCGCGAGCGAGCCGTAGCGCACCACGCCATGATAGCCCGAAAAGGCGACCGCGCTGCCGACGAACACGGCATAGGCGTTGACGAGGAGCAGCACGCCATAATCGCGCGCGCCGAGCGTGTGGGTCGCGATCACCAGATAGGCGACGCTGACGATCCCGGCGATCGCCTTGCCGCCCAGCAGATGAGCCAAGTTCGCGATCACCTGGCGCAGGCCGGATGCAGGCGCGTCGGCTTGATCGGCCACTGGCGGCTCGCCATCGGAAAAAGGGGCGCGGGAGGCGGACATCAGCGGGCTCTTAGAGCGGTGTGGCGCCAATCTGAACCCTTTGTTGCGCGCCGGGTCCGAGCCGGTTGAGAAAGCGCGCTGCGGGGCCGGTTCTCGAGACGCCTTCTCGACAGGCTCGAAGGCTCCTCGAACCCAACGGAAAGGTTCGGATTTCATGCCCGCCGCGCCAGGCAAGCGCCGTTTGCCAACCGTTGGTTTCGAGCGGAGGTTCGAGCCCGTCGAGCACCGCAGTCGAGAAAGGGGTTGCGACGGTCTCGGCGACGCAAGGAACGCGGCACGCGATCGCCCCCGAGTTCGTTGTTCGTCATTCCTTTTCGTCACCCCGGCCCCCGAGCCGGGGTCTCGCTGCCTTTGTCAGTTGCGCGCTCTATGGTGGCGCACCGATCCCGCCGTGCTTATCCGTCGGCCTGTCCCGGCACCATGGTACGGCGGCGGAACAAAAATGGGCACCGTGCGTAGTCCCCGCATCGCTGCCGCCGATTCCATCTGAGCCTAGCAGCGCCTGAGAGACATCGGCCCACAACCGCCGCGCTCCCGCTCCAATGCGGAGAGTCATATGGCCGACAAGCCCCGTTTCAACACGCCCGAACAAGAGCGACGCAAGCTCCAGGAACTGATCGAGCGGTCACGCGCCGCGGTTGCCCGCAGCCGGGAGATCCGCAAGATCCGCGAGGAATTGATTCCGCGCGATATGATCCCGAAGCGCGATTGAGCGCGCGCGTAGCTCCTGCGCCTCCAGCCGCGCCCCCATTGCGCGTGCCCTGATATCGCGACTGCGGATCAGCACATCTTCGAACGATTGCGGCACGACCATCTCCGCTTGGGTTTGACCCATGTTAACGCGGCATTGGCCGCCCGGTTGCGCGGCGGGAAGGGAAATGGCGGCGCCCGCGCCGTATCTGTGCGGCCGTATCTTTGCGGATGTGAAGCCGGGCGCAATAGGCTATGATGGGGCCAGACAGGCGGCATTCGCCCGGCATCCCGTGGAAGCGCCGATGACGCATTATTCGCAGGCCGATCTCGATCTGGCCACCCGGCATGTCGCCGAGGGCGAGGTACGGATCGCGCGCCAGCAGGCGCTGATCGTGGGCATGCGCGCGCGCAACCTGCCGACCGCCATCGCCGAAAAGCTGCTCGCCGAGTTCCGCTACACGCTGAGCCTCCAGCGCGAACATCACGCCGCCATCGCCGACGCGCTGGAGCGGGCGGGCGGGTAAGCGCGCCCGCGCCCGTCGCGATTTGCTATTTCGCGGCCGAGCGCCTATATCGGTCGCGCTAACGTCGCATGCGACGGAATTTGACGCTCCTGTGCGGAGCCGATGTTTCCCTACACGCTTCTGGCTTCCCGGGCATGTCGCCTGGGGACATTCCATGTTTCGTCGAAAGGAAACATCCATGCCGATCGGCACCGTCAAATTCTTCAACACCGACAAGGGCTATGGCTTCATCGCCGCCGAGGACGGATCGGGCGACAGCTTCGTGCACATCACCGCGGTCGAACGCTCGGGCATGGGCACCCTCCAGCAGAACCAGCGCGTCAGCTACGATCTGGAAGAGGATCGGCGCGGCAAGATGGCCGCCGTCAACCTCCAGCCGGCCTGATCGCCGGCGGATCGTGGCGAAGGAAGAGCTGCTCAGCTTCGAAGGCCGGATCGAGGAGATATTGCCCGACGGGCGCTTCGCCGTCCGGCTGGACAATGATCACCGCGTGATCGCCTATACGGCGGGCAAGATGCGGCGCTTCCGGATCCGTTCGGTGGTGGGCGACAGGGTCGTCGTCGAAATGACGCCCTATGATCTCACCAAGGGCCGGCTGATCTATCGCGAGCGCACCCCCGGCGGCGGCATGCAGGCGCCCGCCCGGCGCCGTTAGCGCATTTTTTTATTGGAACGGCGCGCGATGCGCCGAAGGAACTTTATTTGGTATCGAATTTCATTACAGGATTATTGTCGAGGCTATCGGGCGCGCAGCGCGCAAGCTTCAGAACCGGGCGCTCGCATCGGCGCGCCGCCGGTCCGCAGCTCAGCCGGCAGGAGCTGCGCCGCGCCGTCGCCGACATGATCGATTGAGCGCATCCGGGGCAGGCGCCCGGCAATCGCGGCCGGCACGCCGCGCCGCTGACGGAGACTGGTCATGACCGTGACGAAGGCTTTCTATCTGGCGCGCGCCGCCGAATGCGCCGCCGATGCGCAGAGCACCGTGCTCGAAAATGTGCGCGAGCGCTGCCTGCGCTCGCAGGCGGCCTGGCTGGCGATGGCGGACCGGCTCGATCGCATCGAAACGATGCGCGCGCATCATCCTGCCCGCGAGTGATTGCGTCGCCGCGTCGCCGTCCGGCCAGCTCAGCCGCGCAGCGTCCCGCCATGTGGCGGGAACACACCCGGGCATAGCGCCCAACGAAGGACCAATGACCATGTCACGCGCGATGAACGTCAATCTCACCGAAAGCGAGGTCCGTCGCGTTTGCGAGGGCATGCGCATCGCGATTACCGCGATCGAGCCGCTGATCCCGAGCGGGACGCGCGTCGTCTGCCAGAATGTGGAAGGATCGCTGGCGCTTTGGAACAAGCTGCGCGCGAACATCATCGCCGGCCCCGTCCAGCGCATGCCGCGCTCGCTCCGGACCGCGCAATAGCGGCGGAGGGGCGGCGCGCGCG
>CBFRWL010000224.1:0-4082 GCA_965727025.1 uncultured Sphingomonas sp. | reverse complement strand
ACCTGGCCGGCCGGCACCGAGCGACTGTTTCCTCTGCCATAGGGGATGATGCAAAAGGTGCATCGATGATCGCACCCGTTCTGTACCTCGACAAAGGCGCGGGCATGCTCAGAGAAGGCGGCGGCGAGATGCGGCGCGGTCTCCCGCACGGCCATGATGTCGGAAACGCGAACCTTCGATAGGTCCGGCGCGATCAATCGGGCCGGATCGAGCTTGTCGCCATTGCCGACCACGGCGGACACTTCCGGCATCGCGGCAAAAGAATCGGGATCGATCTGGGCCGCGCAGCCGGTGACGATCACGCGCGCATCCGGACGGCGCCGGTGCGCCCTGCGGATCGCCTGCCGGGTCTGGCGCACCGCTTCATTGGTGACGGCGCAGCTATTGACGATCACCAGATCGCCGCGATCCTGCGCAAGTGCGCGCATCGCCTCGCTTTCGGCGATATTGAGCCGGCAGCCCAGCGTGATGATCTCAGCACCGTGCATCAGCCGAAGCGCGCGAGGTCGATCTCGCCGGTAAAGACATAGGTGGCGGGGCCGCTCATGAGCAAATGACCGTCGTCGTTCTCGGCCAAGCTGAGCGTGCCTCCCGGCAAATCCAGCCGCGCCTGAGTCCCAAGCTTTCCAAGCTTGCGCCCCGCTGCGAAGGTCGCACAGGCGCCGGTGCCGCAGGCGAGAGTCAGGCCCGCGCCGCGTTCCCAGGTGCGCATGCGGACATGGCCGGTATCGAGCACAGTCGCGATATTGACGTTGATCCGCTCAGGAAAGAGCGGATCATGCTCGATGGTCGGTCCGAGCTCGGCGAGCGGCACCGCGTCGATGTCCGGCACGAAGAACACCAGATGAGGATTTCCCATGTTCACCGCCGCAGGCTGCTCCAGCATGCCCCAGCCGACCGGCATCGCGCTTGTGTCCATCGCATAGGCAAGCGGGATATCCTCCCAGCCAAAGCGCGGCTTCCCCATGTCGACGGTCGCGCCATCGCCTGCCAGGTTGGCGGTCAATATGCCTGCTGCCGTCTCGACCGAGCAATTGCGGCCCACCAGCACCGGCACGCAGCGCGTGGCATTGCCGCAGGCTTCGACTTCCGACCCATCGGCGTTCCAGATCCGCATGCTGACGTCAGCCTTGTCGCTCGCGCCGACGACAATGAGCTGGTCGCAGCCCACGCCCGTCCGGCGATCGGCCAAAGCTTGCGCGAGAGCGGGGCTGATCGGAATTGTTTCGGAGCGTGCGTCGAGCACGACAAAATCATTGCCGAGACCCTGCATCTTGTGAAACCGCGTCAGCATCGCGCGCGCTCTAGGCATTGGCTGCTGTGAAGTCCACTGTAACCCGCGCGTTTCCGGCGCAAATGAAGATCGGGCGGTCAGCCCTGGTTCAGTTGGAACGTGGCATATCGTCGATAATCGGACCAAGAAGGATGCTGATCATGCGTTCAATCCTCATATCGCTTGCTGCCACGGCGCTGATTGCAACCGGCGCGCACGCTGCTCCTCGACAGACACCCGAGCAGAAACTGGCGAAGGCGCTGGAAGGGCGTGTCGCGGGCAAGCCGGTCGACTGCATCTACCTTCGCGACATCCGCTCCAGCCGTATCTTCGATAGCACCGCGATTCTCTATGAACTCAGCGGCGGCACCTATTATCTGAACCGTCCGGAAGGCGGTGCCCCGTCATTGGACTCGGGCAAGGTGCTGGTTACGGATACGCATACGCCTCAATTGTGCAGCGTCGATATCGTGCGGCTCTACGATACTAACCCTTGGATGCAGAGCGGGTTCGTCAATCTTGGCAAGTTCGTGCCCTACAAGAAGGTAACGGCCAGCGCTCGTTGATGCGAGGCGGAGCCTGCGCGGCCTTGCCATCCTGCGACCGATAGGCTAGGCGCGGCCGCGATCGTTCCGACACGAACGTGATTTGGCAAGCGCTAAGGCGCACGCCGGCCGACGAGGTTTCGTCCGCCGGCGTCTTTTGCGTTTGTGTCGGCGCGCGCTTTGGAGTGACCTTATGTTCGAATCCTTGAGCGAACGGCTTGGCGGCGTCTTTGACAAGCTGCGCGGCCGTGGCGCGCTGTCGGAAAGCGACGTTCGCGCCGCCATGCGCGAGGTGCGCGTGGCGCTGCTCGAGGCGGACGTGGCGCTGCCGGTGGTCCGCAAGTTCGTCGACAATGTCACCGAGCAGGCGGTCGGATCGCAGGTTCTGAAGTCGGTCACGCCCGGCCAGCAGGTCGTCAAGATCGTTCATGATGCCCTCGTCGCGATGCTGGGCTCCGATGCGTCCGAACTGGAGCTGGATGCGGTTCCCCCGGCGATCGTGATGATGGTCGGTCTCCAGGGCTCGGGCAAGACCACCACGACCGCCAAGATCGCCAAGCGCTTGACCGAGAAGGGGCGCAAGAAGGTGTTGATGGCGTCGCTCGACGTCAATCGCCCCGCCGCGCAGGAGCAGCTTGCCGTGCTTGGCACCCAAGCCTCGGTTGCTACCCTGCCGATCATCGCGGGTCAGCAGCCCGTCGATATCGCCCGGCGGGCGCTGCAGGCGGCGAAGCTGCAAGGCTTCGACGTGCTGATGCTCGATACCGCCGGCCGTCTCCATGTCGATCAGGCGCTGATGGACGAGATGAAGGCGGTTGCCTCGGTTGCCGAGCCGAATGAAATCCTGCTCGTGGTCGACTCGCTGACCGGCCAGGACGCCGTCAACGTCGCCAAGAGCTTTTCCGATCAGGTAGCGCTCACCGGCGTCGTGCTCACCCGCATGGACGGCGACGCCCGCGGCGGCGCCGCGCTCTCGATGCGCGCCGTCACCGGCAAGCCGATCAAGTTTGTCGGCACCGGCGAGAAGCTTGATGGGCTTGAGCAGTTCCAGCCGCAGCGTGTCGCTGGCCGCATCCTGGGAATGGGCGATGTCGTCAGCCTCGTCGAGCGCGCCGCCGAGACCATCCAGGTGGAAGAGGCGGAAGCCTTCGCCCGCAAGATGGCGAAGGGCCAGTTCGACCTCAACGATCTCCGCGCCCAGATGAACCAGATGCGGCGCATGGGCGGTCTCGGCGCACTCGCCTCGATGCTGCCCGGGGTGAAGCAGGTGAAGCAAGCAATGGCGAGCGGGGCTGCCGACGATAAGGTCCTGATCCGGATGGACGCGATCATTGGCTCGATGACGCCCAAGGAGCGCACCAAGCCCGAACTGCTCAATGCGAAGCGCAAGATTCGCGTCGCCAAGGGCTCGGGCACGACCGTGCAGGACGTGAACAAGGTGCTCAAGATGCATCAGGACATGTCCACCGCGATGAAGCGGCTCAAGAAGATGGGCGGCCTCAAGAGTCTTGCTGGAATGCTCGGCGGCAAGGGCGGGCTTGGCGCCATGATGGGGGGCGGCGCTGGGGATCTGCCAGGGCTCCCCGGCGGCGGAGCGGGCGGTGGCATGGGCCTGCCCGGCCTTCCCGGCGGGGGCGGCAACATGCCGTTCAACCTGCCTCCAGGCTTCGACAAGTTTATCAAGAAGTAAGGAACCCAACCAACCCGTCATGCTGAACTTGTTTCAGCATCCACCAAGCCACTTGCCGCAGCGTTCGTAAGGCGGTGGATCCTGAAACAAGTTCAGGATGACGATCTGAAATTGAGTATGAAAGGAAACGTATAAATGTCTCTCTCCATTCGTCTTTCACGCGGTGGCGCCAAGAAGCGGCCTTATTACCGCATCGTCGTCGCCAATTCGCGCAGCCCGCGTGACGGCCGCTTCATCGAGCGCATCGGCAGCTACAATCCGCTGCTCGGCAAGGACGACGCCAATCGCGTCGTGCTGGATGTCGAGCGCGCGAAGCATTGGGTTTCGGTCGGTGCACAGCCGACCGACCGCGTCGCCCGTTTCCTCGATGCCGTCGGCGTGAAGGAACGCGCAGCCCGCAACAACCCGAACAAGGCCGTCCCCGGCGAAAAGGCCAAGGAACGCGCCGAGGAGCGCGCCGCTAAGGCCGCCGCTGCCGAGGAAGCAGCCAACGCGCCGGCTGAGGAAGAGGCCGCTCCCGCCGAGGAAGCAGCCAACGCGCCGGCTGAGGAAGAGGCCGCTCCCGCCGAGGAAG
>CBFRWL010000223.1:0-4084 GCA_965727025.1 uncultured Sphingomonas sp. | reverse complement strand
ACATGAAATACGCCCCCCTCGGTCGCACCGGGCTGCTCGTGTCACGGCTGGCGTTCGGCGCGATGACCTTCGGTGTCGGCACGGAGGTGGCGCCCGGCGCGCGCAACAATATCGATCAGGCGGCCGCGGACGCTCTCGTCGGCCGCTGCCTGGATGCGGGCATCAATCTGTTCGACAGCGCCGACACCTATGGCATGGGCGAATCCGAGATCATGCTGGGCAAGGCGCTGGGCAAGCGCCGGCGCGAAGCCGTGATCGCGACCAAGGCGGGCTTCCGCTTCGGCGCGAACCGCCTCGACAATGGCCTATCCGCGCGCCACATCATCATGGCGGCGGAGGAGGCGCTAGTCCGCCTCGGAACGGACTGGATCGACGTTTTCCAGCTTCACCGCCACGATGCGCTGACGCCCTACGAGGAAGCGGCGCGCGCGCTCGAGCAGCTCGTGTCGCAGGGCAAGGTCCGCTATGTCGGCCTCTGCAATCATCAATCCTGGCAGATGGAGCGATTTCTCGGGATCCAGCAGCGGTTTGGCTTCCGCCCGATGACGGTGGCGCAGATGTATTATTCGCTCCTCGGTCGCGATCTGGAGCAGGATTGCCTCGACTTCTTCCAGGATACGGGGCTAGGCACGCTGATCTGGAGCCCACTCGCCGGCGGTTTCCTCACCGGCAAGTATCGCCGCGATGCGTCCGCGCCGGCAGACTCGCGCCGCGCCGCCTTCAGGATGCCCCCGGTCGACATGGAGCTCGGCTACCAGGTGGTCGAGGCGCTTGACCGGATGGCCGCGCCGCGCGGCGCCAGCGTCGCGCAGATGGCACTGGCCTGGATCCTCGCAAAGCCCTGGGTCACCTCTATCCTGATCGGCGCCTCGCGGATGTCTCAGCTGGAAGACAATCTCGGTGCGATCAGTATCCAGCTGACTCCGGGCGAGATTGCGGAGCTGGATGCGATGACGAAGCAGAAGGCGCGCTATCCCAACCTGCGCTGGCTGCCCGACAATAGCGACGCGGAAACGATGCGCGGCGCCGTCGGCAAGGCCAAGGCGTAACCGCCGGTGGCGCTCCCCGATGCCTGGCGCGCGCGGCTGGCCCTGCCGGCGATGGTCGCCCCGATGTTCCTGGTGAGCGGCGTCGAGCTCGTCGTGGCGAGCTGCGGCGCCGGGCTGATCGGGACGCTGACGCGCAACCATTGCCGCAGCGACGAGGAATTCGAGGACCAGCTCGTCCGCGTGAACGCCGCGCTCGACCGGATGCGCGAGGCCAATCCGGAGCGCCGCATCGGCCCCCTTGCAGCCAATGTCTCGATCGGCATGGCGCCGGAAGCTCGGCGGAATGCGCTGGACGCCTGCCGATCCCATCGGGTCGATGTCGTCGTGACCGCGGGCGGCAACCCCGCGCCGGTGGCCGAGATGGTGCATGGCTGGGGCGGCCGCATCTTCCACGACGTGACCTCGATCCGCTTCGCCGAGAAGGCGATCGCGGCCGGCGTCGACGGGCTGATCGCGATCGGTGCCGGCGGCGGCGGGCATTCCGGCGTGATCAGCCATCTCGTTCTGGTGCCGCAGATCCGCCGGATCTTCGGCGGCACGATCGTGATGGCCGGGGCAATTGCCGACGGTGCCGCGATCCGGGCGGCGGAGATACTCGGTGCTGATCTCGCCTATCTCGGCACCCGCTTCATCGCCACCCGGGAATCGCTCGCCGAGGAGGCCTATAAGGCGATGATCGTCCGGAGCGCCGCCGCCGACCTTGTCTACACCGATGCCATCAACGGGGTGCCGGCGATGTGGATGACGGAATCGATGGTCAGATCTGGCCTCGATCTCGCCAACCTGCCGCTGCCGCGCGGACATGGCACCGACCATCTGCCGGCCGACGTCAAACCCTGGAAGACATTGTGGAGCGCCGGACAGGGCGTCGGACTCATTGATGACGTCCCGACCGTCGCCGAGGTCGTTTCGAGGCTGGCGGAGCAGTATCGCGCAGCCAGTGCAATTCCGCCCTTTGGGGAAGATCAATGACGGTAAAAAAGTCGGCCTGCCGCATCTGCGCCGGCCAGTGCGCATTGGACGTCGCTCTGGACGACCAAGGCCGGATCACGAGCATTCGCGGCGATCACGACGATCCCGTCAGCCGTGGCTACGCGTGCATCAAGGGACTCACTTTGCATGAAGCCCACCAGAGTGAAAGTCGATTGCTTCATCCCCTGCGCCGCCGCGCGGATGGTACGTTTGAACGCGTTTCGTTCGACAATGCTCTCGATGATATCGCTGAACGCCTGCAACGCATTTCTGCCGTTCACGGCCCCAATGCCATCGCCGGCTTCAAGGGCACGATGAATTACACGAATTTTATCGCCAACCTTCTGCTCCCGGCCTTCATGCGGGCAATTGGCTCCACCGCCTTCTATTCGCAAATGACGATCGATCAGTCCGCCAAATGGGTCGCCGTCGAGCGCCTTGGCATGTGGGGCGCCGGCAAGGATCCGTTCGAAACCGCCGACGTGCTCATGATGGTTGGTACCAATCCCCTCGTCTCGCTCGCCACCTTCAATTTCGCTTTACAAAATCCCGTGAAGCAGATGCGCAAAGCCAAAGCGCGGGGGATGAAGCTGATCGTCATCGATCCGCGTCGAACCGAGACCGCGGTTCATGCCGACCTCCACCTCCAGCCGCTGCCGGGCGAAGACAGCACAGTGCTCGCGGCGATCCTCAATGTCATCTTGGAACGCGGTTGGCACGATGCCGAATTCTGCGAACGATACGTCGACGGACTCGATGAGCTCAAGGCAGCGATCGCGCCATTCTCACCTGAACGGGTCGAGCATAGGGTTGGCCTGTCTCCCGGCCAGATCACCGCAGCTGCGGCGATGTTCGCCGAGCCGATCGTTACTCCTGTGGGCACGCGCCGTAAGCGCGGATCTGGCGCCTCCGGGGCAGGTCCCAACATGGCCCGCAATGGCAATATTTTCGAGCATCTGCTGGAAGCGTTGAACGTCATCTGTGGGCGCTTCGCAAGAGAGGGCGAGGCTGTACCTCACCCCGGCGTGATCGGCCCGCGCAAGGAGCGGCGCGCTCAGGTATATCCGCCGCTCCGCGGCTGGGAGTCGGCCGAGGATCGTTCGCCTTCCGGCTATGGCCGGCTCTTTGGCGAGCGCATGACCGGCGCGCTTGCGGACGACATCTTGTGCGATGCGCCAGATCGGGTTCGTGCCATGATCGTCGACGGAGGTAATCCGGCCATATCGGTGCCAGAGCCCAAGCGGATTGGAGAAGCGCTCTCCAAGCTTGATCTGCTCGTGACCATCGATCCGTTTATGACCCGGACGGCGGCTCTCTCGGACTATATCCTTCCGCCCACGATGATCTTCGAACGCTATGAACTAGGTAGCCGGGATTATGAAGGGATAACGAGTTTCGCGCCGTACGCGCAATACACGAAGCCGATCGTCGCGCCACCCGAGGGCTCCGAAGTTGCCCATGACTGGGTGATTTTATGGGAGATTGCCCGGCGCATGGGCAATATCATTGAACTCGATGGCGAAGCGATGGACATGACCACCCGACCGGACGACGAGGCGATGATCGCGCATCTGCTCAAGCGCAGCGCCGTACCGTTCGAGGAGCTGAAGCGGAGCGCGGCAGGCAAAATATATGATGTTCCGCCGATGGCGGTGCTTCCCGCTGACAAAGACAGCGGGGCTCGGTTTCAACTTGCGCCTGATGACGTGATCGCCGAAATCGAACAACTGTATATCGAGGTTGGCAATGGCGAATATCCTCTGCGTCTTGCTTGCCGGCGGATGCGGGAGGTGCAGAATACGATGTACCATCACCTTGCGACGATTCATCGCCGTACACCCTATAATCCTCTGCAATTGAATCCGGAGGATATGAGGAACCTGGGCGTCCACGATGGCGAGAATATCCTCGTCCGATCGCCTTATGGTGAACTGCATGCGGTGGCGCGGGCAGATGACAGCCTGCGCCCAGGCGTAGTAACGATGACGCATGGTTGGGATCTATCGACCGGCCGAGATGAAAAGGGCCGGACCGCTAACGTGAATTGGCTTACCAGTACCACG
>CBFRWL010000222.1:0-4123 GCA_965727025.1 uncultured Sphingomonas sp. | reverse complement strand
GAACTGGTAGACGCGCTGGATTTAGGTTCCAGTATCGAAAGATGTGGGGGTTCGAGTCCCTTCGCCCGCACCAGCTTCGCCAAGGCGGAGCAGGACAGACCAAGGATTCCTGAGAGGTTGAGTTAAAATGCAGACTGTCGAGACTTTGAACGAGGGCCTGAAGCGCGCTTATACGCTCACGATCCCGGCCAACGAGATCATCGCGCGAGTCGACGCGGAAGTGAAGTCGGTGGCGCCGCAGGTGCGCATGCCCGGCTTCCGCCCCGGCAAGGTCCCAGCCAACCTCATCAAGAAGATGCATGGCCCCGCGCTGGAGCGTCAGGCGCTGGATACCGCCGTGCGCGAGGGCGTACAGTCGCTGATCAGCGATAAGCAGCTGCGTCCTGCCATGCAGCCGGCCGTCGAGCTTGATGAGGATTATACGCCTGGCAAGGACGCCGAGGTGAAGGTGACACTCGAGGTTTTGCCGGAGGTTCCGGAGCCGCAGATCGAGGGGATCAAGCTCGAGCGGCTGACCGTCGAGGTGCCGGAGGACAAGATCAACGAGCAGCTCAACATGCTGGCCTCCCAGCAGAAAAGCTATGACCCCGCCGCCGAAGGCCACGCGGCAGCGATGGGCGATCTGGTCGTCATGGATTTTGTCGGCAAGGTCGATGGCGTGGCGTTCGAAGGCGGCACGGGTGAAGGCATGTCCGTCGAGCTCGGCTCGGGTCGCCTGATCCCCGGCTTCGAAGATCAGCTCGTCGGTGTGAAAGCAGGCGAGGAGCGCACGCTCAACGTTAGCTTTCCCGAAGACTATAATGTCGAGACCTTGAAGGGCAAGGCGGCGACGTTCGATGTCAAGGTCACCGAGGTGAAGACGTCCAAGGAAACCGTCGTCGACGAAGAATTCGCGAAAAATCTGGGTCTCGAAGGGCTCGACCAGCTTCGCAACCTGATGAAGGGCCAGCTCGAGCAGGAACTCAATAACCTCACGCGCACCCACATGAAGCGCAAGCTGCTCGACCAGCTCGCCGCAAGCCATGACTTCCCGGTCCCGCCCTCGATGGTGGATGCCGAATTCGAGCAGATCTGGCGGCAGCTCGAGCATGAAGCGAGCCATGAGGAAGATCCCGCCGAGGCGCTCGCGGAGATGGAAAAGGAACGCGACGATTATCGCGCGATCGCGGAGCGGCGGGTCCGGCTCGGCCTTCTTCTGTCGGAGATCGGTCAGAAAAACGGCGTCGAGGTCAGCCAGGCCGAAATGAACCGGCTCATGGCGCAGGCCGCGCAGCAATATCAGCCGAAAGATCGCGAGCGATTCATTCAATATATCCAGCAGGAGCCGTTGGCGGCAGCACAGCTTCGCGCGCCGCTCTACGAGGACAAGGTCGTCGATTTCCTCTTCGAGAAAGCTGAGATCACCGATCGCAGCGTGAGCCGCGAGGAACTTGAGGCTGCGATCGAAGCCGAAGATGGCGCTCCAGGCCATGTCCATGGGCCGGGCTGTGGTCATGACCATCATGATCATGATCACGACCATGCGCATGAACAGCCCAAGCCAAAGGCCAAGCGCGCATCCGCAAAGAAGGCTGATGCGAGTGCCGAAGCAGAGGCAGCGCCGGCGCCGGCACCGAAGAAAGCCACTAAAAAGGCAGCCGCGGAAACCGCTGACGAGGCTGGTAAGGATCAGGAGACGCCGGCCGCCAAGAAGCGCGCGCCCGCCAAGAAAAAAGCGGAAGCTTGATCTGATCCATGCTCCGGCCCGGCCTGCCTGCCGATCGAGCTGAGGGAACGGCGTCGAAGGAGCTGTCAGCGGAGCCGCGCATTGCGGTGATCCTGCCTTGCTATAATGAGGAAGCCGCGATCGGCAGCACGGTCGCCGGCTTCCGCGCCGCGCTCCCCACCGCTGATATTTACGTCTATGACAATAACAGCCGGGACGGGACCGCCGCGGTAGCACGCGCAGCTGGCGCGATCGTCCGGATCGAGCGGATGCAAGGCAAAGGCCATGTCGTGCGGCGCATGTTCGCTGACATCAGCGCCGACGTTTATGTCATGGCCGATGGCGACGCTACCTACGATCCGCAGGCGGCGCCCGAAATGGTGCGCATGCTGGTCGATGAGCGGCTCGATATGGTCGTGGGCGCGAGGCGCGACGAGGTCGAGGCGGCGTACAGACGCGGTCATCGCCTCGGAAACGCCCTCTTCACCGGGATTTTGGCGAAGCTGTTCGGCCGGTCGTTCAGCGACATTTTCTCGGGATATCGGGTGTTTTCGCGCCGATTCGTGAAGAGCTTTCCCGTGCTGTCGACGGGCTTCGAAATCGAGACCGAAATCAGCGTCCACGCGCTGGAGCTCAAGATGCCGGTCGCGGAACTCGTGACCGCCTACGGCGCGCGGCCCGAGGGCTCCGCCTCCAAACTCTCCACCTATCGCGACGGCATCCGGATCCTGCGCACCATCGTGACCCTGTTCCGTTTCGAGCGGCCCGTGCTGTTCTTCGGAGCGATCGGGCTGGCGCTTGCGCTTTTCGCGATCGCCCTGGCGATCCCGCTCGCCATCACTTATTATCAGACAGGGCTGGTGCCGCGCTTTCCCACTGCCATTCTCGCGACCGGATTGATGATCCTGGCGGCGCTCAACGGCATGTCGGGCCTGATCCTCGATACCGTCGTTCATGGGCGGCGCGAGGTTCGCAGGCTGGCTTATCTTGCCTTGCCGGCGCCCGGTGATCCGGCCTCTTGAATAGCGGTCGCGAAACGCCGATGTATCAGCTTCCATAACAGCAGGGCTTCAGTCTTCCAATGCACGATCTCATCACCGACGCGCTCGTTCCGATCGTTATCGAGCAATCCAATCGCGGCGAACGCAGCTTCGACATTTATTCGCGGCTGCTGCGTGAGCGGATCATCTTCGTGACCGGTCAGGTGGAGGACCATATGGCCTCGCTGATCACCGCCCAGCTCCTGTTCCTTGAATCGGAAAATCCGAAGAAGGACATTTATATGTACATCAACTCGCCGGGCGGGGTGGTGACGGCCGGCATGGCGATCCATGACACGATGCAATATATCCGCCCCCGTGTCGGCACGGTCTGCATCGGCCAGGCCGCCTCGATGGGAAGCTTTCTGCTCGCCTCCGGTGAGCCCGGCATGCGCGTGGCGCTCACCAATGCGCGGATCATGATCCACCAGCCGTCAGGTGGCGCGCAGGGCCAGGCGACCGACATCGAGATCCAGGCGAAGGAAATCCTGCGGATACGCCATCGCATGAACCAGTTGTATGCGAAATATACGGGCCAGCCGCTCGACGTGATCGAAAATGCGATGGAGCGGGATAAATTTCTCTCTGCGGAGGAGGCGAAGACCTTTGGCCTCATCGACGAGGTTTTCGACAAACGGCCGGCACCTGCCGAGGAAGCCGCAGCTGCGTGAACCCTTTGGAAGGGGTAATTGCGGTAAACGGCATTGCAGGTAGCGCCCGGCGGGGTCTAGGATGGCCGGATTCGGTATGTGCCGCGCATGCGGCCGAAGGATGAAGTGATGACCAAGCTGAGTGGCGGCGATTCAAAAAGCACCCTCTACTGTTCCTTTTGCGGCAAATCGCAGCATGAGGTCAGGAAGCTCATAGCCGGCCCCACCGTGTTCATCTGCGATGAGTGCGTGGAGCTTTGCAACGACATCATCCGCGAGGAAACCAAGTCGGCGCTTGTCAGCAAGAAGGACGGCGGGGTTCCCACGCCCCAGGAAATCTGCAACGTCCTCGACGATTATGTGATCGGCCAGAGCAAGGCCAAGCGCGTTCTGTCGGTTGCCGTGCACAATCATTACAAGCGGCTCAATCACGGCGCGAAAGGTGCCGACGTCGAGCTTGCCAAGTCCAACATCCTGCTCGTCGGGCCGACTGGCTGCGGCAAGACGCTGCTCGCCCAGACCCTGGCGCGCATCCTCGACGTGCCCTTCACGATGGCCGATGCGACCACGCTGACCGAAGCGGGTTATGTCGGCGAGGATGTCGAGAACATCATTCTGAAGCTGCTGCAGGCATCCGACTATAATGTCGAGCGTGCGCAACGCGGCATCGTTTACATCGACGAAATCGACAAGATCAGCCGCAAGGCCGACAATCCCTCGATCACGCG
>CBFRWL010000221.1:0-4144 GCA_965727025.1 uncultured Sphingomonas sp. | reverse complement strand
CCTCGCCTCAAGCGGCGATCGGGAAGCGCAGCAGCCGATCCGCCACCGGCACCAGCGCCTGCGCGCCCGGCCCCACCGCACGCACGATTTCCGGGTGATGGACGTCCAGCCCTCCGGTCAGGGCACCGAAAGCGGGAAGGATCAGCTTGTTGCCGCTCGCGACGAAGCAGCGGCGGGCGACATGCCGCCCCCTGAGCATCAGCCGCAGCTTGGGGTGGAAATGGCCTGAAAGCTCCGGCCGCATCTCGCCTGCCTCAGCCTCGTGCCGCAGCAGCAGGCCGCTGATTTCGGCTTCGGCCAGCACCGTGCCGCACGGCGGCGCCTCCAGCCCGGCATCATGATTGCCCACGATCCAGTACCAATCGAGCTTGCAAGCCAGCTCGTCGAACAGCCTTGCCGCTTCTTCGCCGATGCGTTGCGCGCCCTTGCTGTCGTGGAAGCTGTCGCCGAGGCACCAGAGCTCGCGCGCCTGCGTCACCGCAATCAACGCCGCCAGATCGGAGAGGGTGGCGATGCTGTCATAGGGCGGCAGCAACTGGCCAAAGCGCGCGAACCAGCTGGCTTTTTCGAAATGCAGATCGGCGACGATCAAGGCCTGCCGTCGCGGCCAGAACAGCGCGCCCTGGGCAAAAGCGAGAAACTCTTGGCCTGCGAACGAAAGGGGAACCATGCCTCCGCTATAGAAGCGAAGGACTCGAGGAGGCAACGCTCAAGCGGGCGGTTGCGGTGAACCGTTGGCGGCGCTGCGGACGATCGGTTGGCGCAGCGCATCGCCCGGAAGCCGGAAGCGAATCCTGCGATTGGCGAAATCCACCGACACGCGCTCGAAGGAACGCAGAACGTCCATGCCCAGCAGCAATGCCGGCTTGTCGTCCAGCCCGAGCCTGCGGAACACCTCGCTGTCCGTGATCGCGACCGGCATGTCGCGAAGCTGGACCCCGCCGATCCTTACGCTGCGCAAGATCGCGGCATTGGCGATCGTCATCCCGCCCGTCACGCTGTGCAGCTCCATTTCCGTCGGCCCGCGCTGGCGGCGGTGGGCCAGCAGCTTGCGTAGCAGAACCGGGTTGCCGACGCTGACCTGCGCTCCGGTATCGATGATGACGTGCATCTTCTGGCCTTCGGCCGCCGCGTCCGCCAGCACCAGCCGGCCGAAGCGGCTGCGCGCGCGTACCACGATTTCGTCGCCGGAGCGGGGATCGTCGCGTTCCGCGGCGGGCGAAACCGTCATGACCCGGCGCTTGAAATCGAAAACCACCCGCTGGGCCTGGAGCGTATCGATGCCGAGGATGCCAGCCGCGCCCAGATGATCGCGCGCAAGCGCAGGCGCATCGATCTGGCCGATCACCGCATTGCTGACCGAAAGATTGGGAATCAGCACGGTCGGCACCATGCTGAGTTCGGTCAGCGTCAGCAATTTCGTGGCCGCGGTCGGGGTGAGGCGGAGCTGGCTCGCAAGCTCGGTCGAGATGACGGTGCGTTCCGCGCCGGTATCCACCACGAACGCGAACGGGCCATGGCCATCGATGCGCACGCCCACGGTCATGCGATCGCTGCCATCATCCCGGGTGGCGATATCCTGGCTCTGCGCCGGCTGGGCATCAGGCGTGGGAAGCGCGGCCAACGCCACGGGCGCCATCGCCGCCATGGCGATCAAGCCGAAGCCATATTTCCACAGTTTCGGTGCCGCCACGACAGCACATCCTCCCACCCGGATTGTACACCCGCGCAGGAACGCCGCCAATCGGAATCGGCGCTAATCCTCTGCCATCGCTTCCGCTGCCAGCGTTTCGGCTTCGATCAGCAAGGCATCGTCGACCGTGCCTTGCGCGACATGCTCGCGGCCGATCAGCACCAGCACCGGCACCGCCATCGGCGACACCCGTGGCAGCGTCTTGTGGATCATGGTGCCCTGAGCGCGATCGATCAGGTCGCCAAGCCGGCCGACATCGGTCATCCGCTGGCGCGCATCTGCCCAGGCGGCCTGCATCAGCAGATGATCCGGCTCGTAGCGTTTGAGCACGTCGAAGATGAGGTCGGTGGAAAAGGTTACCTGCCGCCCCGTCTTCTTCTTGCCCGGATGCTGGCGCTCGATCAGGCCGCCGATCACCGCCACCTCGCGAAAGGCGCGGCGAAGCAGCGCCGAACTTTGCACCCAGTCGACAAATTCCTGCTCGAGGATATTGGGCGAGAAGAGCGGCGCGGGGTCGAGCACCGGCTTCAGGCTGTAGGTCGCGATCGCATAGTCGTTGGCGACGAAGCCGATCGGTTGGAGGCCGGTGCTTTCCATCCGTCGCGTGAGCAAAAAGCCAAGGGATTGGTGCGCGTTCCACCCTTCGAAGCTGTAGGCGACCATATAATGCCGCCCCTCGTGCGGGAAGGTTTCGATCAGCAGCGAATCGGGGCCGGGAAGCACCGATCGGCGCTGCTGCACTTCAAGCCATTGGCGTACATCTTCCGGAAAGCGCGGCCATTGCGATGGATCGGCAATGTAGCTGCGCACGCGGCGGGCAAGATTGGTGGTGAGCGCGATGCGCGCGCCCATATAGCTCGGGATGCGCGCCGGTTTCGCCGTGGCGCGGACGATGAGATCGGTGCCCTCCAGCCGCTCGACTTCGAGGCCCAGTCCGGCGAACATGAAGCTGTCTCCCGGCGCCATCGCGGCGGCGAAGCCTTCCTCGACAGTCCCGAGCTTCCGGCCGTTGCGGAAGCGCACGGTCAGCATTGGCGCTTCAACGATGATGCCCGCGTTCAACCTATGCTGCGCGGCAACGTTGGGCGTCGTGATGCGCCAGCGTCCATCGGGATCCTGCGTGAGCCGGCGGAAACGATCATAGGCCTTGAGCGCATATCCCCCGGTCGAAATGAAGTTCAAAATGCGGCCGAAGGTCTCGGCGTCAACTGCAGCATAAGGTGCAGCAAATCGAACTTCGTCAAGCATTTGCGCCTGATCGAACGGTCCGGCGCAGGCGCACGCCATGATATGTTGCGCGAGCACGTCGAGCGCGCCTTCCCTGAACCCGTCTGGGTCCAGTTCGCCCTCATGGATGGCGTCGAGCGCGGCGCGCGCCTCCAGATATTCGAAGCGATTGCCGGGTACGAGAACCGCTTCCGATGGCTCGTCGAGGCGGTGGTTGGCGCGCCCGATCCGCTGCAGCATGCGCGACGATCCCTTGGGCGCGCCCATCTGGATGACGAGATCGACATCGCCCCAGTCGACGCCGAGATCGAGGCTGGCGGTGGCGACGAGCGCGCGCAGCTTGCCGTCCGCCATCGCCTGTTCGGTCTTGCGCCGCGCCTCCAGCGACAGCGAGCCGTGATGGATCGCGATCGGCAGTTTCATTTCGTTGGCGGACCAGAGCTGCTGAAAGATCAGTTCGGCGAGCGCGCGCGTGTTGCAGAAGATCAACGTGGTCTTGTGCGTCTCGATCTCCGCCATCACCTGCGGCACCGCATAGCTGGCGGCGTGGCCCGACCAGGGGATCGCGCCCGCCGGGAGCAGGATCGCGATATTGGGCTCGGCGCCTGGCTCGCCTTCGACCAGCACGACATCGTCGCCATCGCCTGCGGGCGCGAGCCAGCGGCGATAGCCATCGACGTCCTGAACCGTCGCCGACAGCGCGACCCGGCGCATCGCGGGGGCAAAGCGCTGAAGCCGCGCCAGCGACAAGCTCAGCAAATCGCCGCGCTTGGTGGGGGCGAAGGCGTGGACTTCATCGATGATGACGGTTTCGAGATCGGCAAAGAGCTGCGCCGACTCAGGGTAAGAGAGCAGCAGGCTCAGAGATTCGGGTGTAGTCAGGAGGATGTGCGGCGGGCGTATGCGTTGACGCGCCTTGCGCTCATGCGGGGTGTCGCCGGTGCGGGTCTCGATGCGAATGTCGAGCCCCATCTCCGCGACCGGATCGAGCAGGTTGCGCCGGACGTCGACCGCCAGGGCTTTCAGCGGCGAGACGTAGAGACAGCGCAGCCCCTCTGTCGGCCGCGCGATCAGGTCCGCCAAAACTGGTAGAAATCCCGCCAGCGTCTTACCCGCTCCGGTCGCCGCCACCAGCAGCGCGTCGCGCCCGGAGCGTGCGGCGCCCAGCATTTCGAGCTGGTGCCGCCGCGGCCTCCAGCCACGCTGCGCGAACCATTGATCGAT
>CBFRWL010000220.1:0-4180 GCA_965727025.1 uncultured Sphingomonas sp. | reverse complement strand
TGGCCGAGATCGCGCTGCCGCTCAATCTCGAAATGGCGGCGACCGAAGAGATGCTCGCCATCGCACTGCGCCACCGGCCGCACGCCGCCTGCATCGTGCCCGAACGGCGCGAGGAGCGCACGACCGAAGGCGGGCTCGATGCGGCGGGGCAGATTGCGCACCTCAAGCCGATGGTCGCGGCGCTGGGCACCGCCGGTATTCGGGTGAGCCTCTTCATCGAGGCCGATCCGCGCCAGATCGAAGCCGCGATCAAGCTCGGCGCGCCAGTGGTGGAATTTCACACCGGCGCCTATGCGCATGCCGAAGGCGCGGCCGCCGCCGCCGAGCTCAAGCGAATCAACGACGGCGCGGCGCTGGCCGCGCGGAACGGGATCGAGCCGCATGCCGGCCATGGGCTGACCTATGACAATGTCGCACCAATCGCGGCCATTCCGCAGATCCGCGAACTCAATATCGGCCATTTCCTGATCGGCGAGGCGATCTTCACCGGTCTCGGCGAAAGTGTTCGCGAAATGCGGGCGCGCATGGACGCGGCGCGGTGATTGCCCCTCCTAAATCCTCCCCTCGAAGGGGAGGGGGACCGCTCGAAGAGCGGTGGAGGGGTACGCCCCTCGCAATGGCGCAATACCCCTCCACCATGCTGCGCATGGTCCCCCTCGCCTTGCAGGGGAGGAACCGGTGATTCTCGGCCTCGGCTCCGACCTCTGTTCGATCGAGCGGATCCAGCAATCGCTGGACCGGTTCGGCGACAGATTCGTCGCACGGGTGTTCACTGAGATCGAGCGTGCCAAGGCCGAGCGGCGGCCCTTTACGCGCGCCGCGACCTACGCGAAGCGCTTCGCCGCCAAGGAAGCCTTCTCCAAGGCAGTCGGCACCGGCTTTCGTCAGGGCGTGTTCATGCGCGATATCGGAGTGGTGAACCTGCCTTCAGGGGCGCCGACGCTCGCTCTGACCGGCGGTGCGCGTGCGAGGCTTGACGCGCTCACGCCTCAAGGCCACGTGGTGGAGGTTCATCTGACGCTGACGGACGATCACCCTTGGGCGCAAGCCTTCGTCATCCTATATGCGCGCCCGATTGAGAAGGAAGTTGCGTGAGCGACCAGCAGACTGACGTTTCCGGCACCCCCGCGCCCAGCGCACCCCTGGAAAAGCATGGCACCGACTGGTGGGCGGAGATCAAGAGCATCTTCTGGCTCGTGCTCGCGGTGCTCGCCTTCCACAGCTTCATCGCCAAGCCCTTCTACATTCCGTCCGAATCGATGATGCCGACGCTGCTGACCGGCGACCGGCTGGTGGTGACCAAATATCCCTATGGCTGGTCATATATATCCCCCAGCTTCCATGTCCTGCCGTTCATTCGGGGGCGGCTGTTCGGCCGCATGCCGCAACGGGGCGACATCGTGATCGTCACGCCGGTCAACCAGTCCTCGGACTATATCAAGCGCGTGATCGCGCTGCCGGGCGACACCATCGCGATGCGGGGCGGCACCGTCATCCTCAACGGCCAGCCGGTGAAGCGCGAATTCAAGGCGCCGATCATGATCCCGGTCGATGCCAATGTGCCGTGCGACGAGGACAAGCTGCCGGGCCGCCGCACCCAGGGGGCTGACGGCAAATTTTATTGCGCGCTGCCGCTGGTGCGCGAAACGCTGCCCACCGGCGTCAGCTACGACACGATCGACCTGGGTGAATTTCCGGTCGACGAGATGGACCCGATCACCATACCACCTGGCAAGGTCTTCCTGATGGGCGACAACCGCGATCAATCGGCCGATAGCCGCGTGCCTGCGGCAGCCAACGGCCTCGATGGCCCGGTGCCGTGGGAAAATCTCGGCGGCCGCGCTGAATTCATCACCTTCTCGCTCGACGGCACGTCCGAGCTATGGAACCCGATCAGCTGGTTCACGGCGCTCCGCCCGGGCCGCGCCGGCACGAGCCTGCACCCGTCCCACGATAAATGATCGAGCGCGGGCCCGAAGTCTCGCCCGAGGAGAAAGCGGGGCCGACCGATTTCCAGGACCCGCTAGTCAAGCGCGAGTTCGCCAAGGCTGCGGTCTGGCTCGGGCTGGCGCTGGCCATGGGGCTCGCGGCGTTGCTCACCCAGCCGCTGCTGTTGATCATCGGCGGATTGGTCTTTGCTTCGATGCTCGATGGCGGCGCGCGGCTGCTCGGCCGGATCCTGCCGATCGCGCGCGGATGGCGGCTGGCGATCGTCTGCCTGCTTTCGGTCTGCTTTCTCGCCTGGGTATTCTTCCTCGCCGGATCGCAATTCACCGCCGAAGCCGAAAATCTCCGCAAGGTCGTGACCGACCAGATCAACCGCATCCTGAACTGGGCGGGCGCGATGGGGCTGGCCCCCGGCGATGCCACGACCGAAATTCATCGCCAGGTGATGGGATCGATCGGCAAGCTTACCTCAGCGGTGGGTACGGCATTCGACATTCTCTCCAGCGTGGCGATGATCATCGTGATCGGCATCTTCGTCGCGATCGATCCGCGGCTCTACGAACGCGGCGTGGCCTGGATGCTGCCGCTCGAAAAGCGTGCCGACTTCTACCGCACGACATCGCGCATGGCCCACAGCCTGCGGCGCCTGATGGCGGGCCGCCTGGTCGGCATGGCAGTGGAAGGGGTTGGAACGTGGGCGCTGCTCAGCCTGGGCGGCGTGCCGATGGCGGCGCTGCTCGGCGTATTGACCGGGCTCTTGGCGTTCCTGCCCAACATCGGCTCGATCATATCGGGGATATTGACGGTGCTCGTGGGCTTTTCCGCCGGCGTGGACACTGGCCTGTGGGCGATCGGGGTGTACGTCGTCGTGCAGACGGTCGACGGCTATCTGATCGTTCCGACCGTCGCCAAGCGCGCGGTCGATTTGGCGCCCGCGCTGGTGCTTTCCGCACAGCTTATTTTCGGCGCGCTGTTTGGGATATTGGGCCTGACCTTCGCTGACCCGATCGTCGCGATGCTGAAGGTGATGCTCGAACGCAAGGCGGAAACCGCCGCAGAGGCCGCCGAACAGGAGTGAGGCAGCTGCGGCCTATTTGCTGGTCGCAGGCGTCAGCTTGAGCAATTTGCCCTGCTTGCCGTCCTCCAGCAGCCACACTGCCCCGTCCGGCCCCTGGACCACGTCGCGAATGCGTGCGCCGAGCGGAAAGCGATCGACCTCCTGTGCGCTGTCGGCATCGAAGGTGACGCGGATCAAGGCCTGTCCTGACAGGGTGCCGATCAGCGCGCTGTTCTTCCACGCAGGGAACATCGACCCAGAATAAACGAGCAGGCTGGAGGGCGAGACCGACGGCGTCCAGCTGACCTTGGGAGCTTCGATGTCGGGCATGGTGCTGTGGCGCGGGATCGCGCGGCCATCATATTGCGTGCCTTCGGAAACGAGCGGCCAGCCATAATTTCGGCCGGTGCGGATGAGGTTGAGTTCGTCGCCGCCCTTTGGCCCCATCTCCACCTCCCATAGCTGCTCGTCGCGATCGAAGGCGAGGCCGAGCGGGTTACGGTGGCCATAGGACCAGATCTGCGCCTTCACGCGGCCCTGATCGTAGAAGGGGTTATCCGAAGGAATGCCGCCTGTATCGGTCAGCCGCACGATCTTGCCGAGATTCTGGTCCAGATCCTGTGCGGGCTTTTCCAGAAAGCGATCGCCCGAGCTGATCAGGAGGAACCCGTCAGCGCTGAAGATCAACCGGCCCGCGAACTGAAGATTGCCCGTGGTCTTCGGCTCCTGCCGCCAGATCACCTGGAAATCCTCGAGACCGGCTTCCCCCAGCTTCCCGCGCCCGACGGCAAGGCCGCTGGTGCCGTTCGGCCCCGGCTCGACATAGCTGAGATAGACCAGCTGGTTGCTCGCGAAATCCGGATGGAGAGCGACGTCGGCGAGGCCGCCCTGCCCGGCATCGACCACCGGCGGAACGCCCGCCAATGGTGGCGAGACGGCGCCGTCCTGCGATACAATCCTGAGCCGCCCGGCTTTCTCGGTCACCAGCATCCGGCCATCGGGAAGAAAGGCCATTGCCCACGGCCCGTTCAACGTCGCGACGGGCGTGACGTGGAACGGCAATGCTGCAGCCGAATCGCCCGATGCAGAGGCCGAGCCTGGGCCGCGGCAACTGGTCAGAACCAGAATCAGGGCTGCGACGGATGCTTTTCTCATCAGCCTTATCGTTGGAAGCTC
>CBFRWL010000219.1:0-4214 GCA_965727025.1 uncultured Sphingomonas sp. | reverse complement strand
TCGCGCGAGGGGGCGGCGCCGAGCTCGACATAGCGATCGATGATCGAATTGAGCATCGCGGTATCGATGCCGCCGGGATGGACGCTGTTGACGCGGATATTGTAGCCGAGCGCGGCGAATTCGGCGCCGAGGCATTTGGAGAGCATCAGCACCGCCGCCTTGCTCGCGCAATAGGCCGCGTTGAACGCCGCGCCGCGCTGCCCGCCGACCGAGGAGAAGTTGACGATCGAGGCGCCGCCCTTGCGCGCCTTGCCGCCTTCTTTGAGCAGCGGCAGCATCGCCTGCACGCCGATCACGATCGAATCGACATTGACCCGCTGCACGCTGTGCCATTCGCTGAGCGGCGAATCCTCGAACTTCACCACGATCGAGAAGCCGGCATTGTTCACCAGCGCGTCCAATCGCCCGTAAGTACTTGAGACATAATCGGAAATGTGCTTCCATGCGGCGGCATCGGTGACGTCATGCTGCAGATAATGATCCGCAGCAATATCATCCGCCGACGCCGCAAGATCGGTGGCGATCACGGTCGCGCCGGCGGCCTTGAGCGCCTTGCACAGCTCGCGGCCGATGCCGCCTGCCGCGCCGGTTACAAGGGCGATGACTTCGGGAAGGGCGATTGTCATTGTGCGGTCCATCCTCCATCGACGACGATCTCGGCGCCGGTTACGTAGCTGCTGTCCTCGCCGGCCAGGAAGAAGGCCGCGCCCGCGATCTCGGCCGGATCGCCGAGCCGGCCGACCGGGGTCGTCGCCGCCATGGTATCGACCAGCTGCTGCGGATCGCTGGCGAAGCCCTTTTCGACCCAGCGCTCGAACCCCGCCTGCATCAGCGGCGTCATCACGAAGCCGGGATGGATCGAATTGGCGCGGATCGGCATCTTCTTGGTGGCGAACTCGATCGCGATGCCCTTGGTGAAGAGGCGCACCGCGCCCTTGCTGGCATTATAGGCCGAAACCTCGCTATAGCCGACGATGCCCATGATCGAGCTGATGTTGATGATGCTCGCGCCGCCTTTGAAATCGCCGCCGCACGCCGCCATCATCGGCACGAAATGCTTGGTGCCGAGGAACACGCCATCGACATTGATCGACATGATCCGCCGCCAGCTTTCCATCGACAGGCTCTCGACCGGGCCGGTGAGATCGATGCCGGCATTGTTGACGAGGATGTGAAGCTTGCCGTGGCGATCCTTCACGGCATCGCTGACGCGTTGCCAATCCGCCTCCTCGGCGACATTGGCGCGGACATAGCTGGCGGTGCTCCCAAGCTTTTCCAGCACCTCGCGCGCCGGCGCGCTGTCCTCG
This sequence comes from uncultured Sphingomonas sp., assembly GCA_965727025.1. Lineage (GTDB taxonomy): Bacteria > Pseudomonadota > Alphaproteobacteria > Sphingomonadales > Sphingomonadaceae > CANJQJ01. Next base: position 2,907 of record CBFRWL010000219.1, on the reverse strand, counting down.
GCGTCGAGATCGAGCAGCACGACCTTCGCCCCTTCGGCGACATAGCGTTCCGCGATCGCGAGGCCGATGCCGCGCAGCCCGCCGCTCACCAGCGCGACGCGCCCCTCAAGCCTTCGCATCCTGTCAAACCCCCATGGCGCCGGCGTTGGTCGCGCCGTCGATCAGATATTCGGAACCCGAGATGAAGCTGGCCTCGTCGGACGCGAGATAGGCGACCAGGCCGGCAATCTCCTCGACCTGCGCCATCCGCTTCATCGGCGCCATCGCGTTGAACTGGGCGCGCGCCGCCGCCGGATCGGGCGCGCGGTTGATCACGCCGCGGATCAGGTCGGTTTCCACCACGCCGGGCAGGATCGCGTTGCAGCGAATCCTGTACCCCTGGGCGGCGCAGTGCACCGCCGTCGATTTCATCAGCGCCAGCACGGCGAGCTTGGTGACCGAATAGCCGACGAAATTGCCCATCGCCCGGTGTGCGTTCATCGAGCTGTTGACGATGATCGAACCGGTCGCGCCCTCGGGATTGGCGCGCATTGCGGCGAGCCCATGCTTGATCGTCAGCATCACGCCGGTCTGGTTGACCGCGATGATGTTGTTCCAGGCCTCCAGCGTCACATCCTCGACGCTGGCGTCGCCGGCTTCGATGCCGGCATTGGCGAAAACGATGTCGAGCCGGCCGTAGCTGTCGCGCAGCGTCTGCATCAGCGCCGGCCAGCCTTCCGCATCCTGCACGCGATGGGCATGGAAGCTCGCGCCGGTCTCCGCGCAGAGCGCGGCGGCGGCTTCGGCCTTCGATCCGGTGAAGGCGACCTTCGCCCCTTCCGCAGACAATCGCCGCACCGTGCCCGCGCCGATGCCCGAGGTTCCCCCGGTGATGAGGGCGACCTTGCCCTCCAGCCGCTTTGCCATGCAGTCCTCTCCTCGTTTATAGACGGCTACTCAGGGTTGGCCGATTTCGCACGCAAAAGAACCTGTGCTTTCGGCAAGGTGACGCGGATGCGCGCCTCGGCCAAGCTGATGCCCAAGAGTAGAATCATCTGGAGGATTCCGTGGCAGATATCGATCCCAAAACCAGCACCAAAGCGGGCGCCGAAGCGAGTGGGCGCAACAAGTCGCCCGGCATCAGCTGGGAGGCGCTGATGGATCTGGACGCGCGGCCCGCCCCGGATTTCCTCAAGCAGGAAAGCTACACCTATCTGGGATCGGAGCCGATCGCCGCGAGCCGCTACACCAGCGAGGAATTCGCCCGGCTGGAGCGCGAGAAGATGTGGCCCAATGTCTGGCAGTTCGCCGCGCGCGAGGAGGAGCTTCCCGAGCCCGGCGATTATGCGGTGTATGAAAATGCCGGCCGCTCCTACCTGATCTCACGCCAGGAAGATGGCTCGGTGCGCGCGATGCACAATGTCTGCCTGCATCGCGGACGCAAGCTGCGCACGCAGGACGGCCATGCCGATCAGTTCATCTGCCCGTTCCACGGCTTCACCTGGAACAAGGACGGCAGCTTCGCTTCCAATCCCTGCCGCTGGGATTTCAGCCATCTCACCGAAGACAAGATGCACCTGCCGGAGGCGCAGGTCGGCCGCTGGGGCGGCTATATCTTCCTGCGCGAAAATCCCGGCGGGCCGAGCCTGGAGGAGTTTCTCGCGCCGCTGCCCGAGCATTTCAAGCGCTGGCGGCATGAGGAATGCACCACCGCGATCTGGGTCGGGAAGGAAGTGCCCGCCAACTGGAAGGTGACGATGGAGGCCTTCATGGAGGCCTGGCACACCATCATCACCCATCCGCAGCTGCTGCCCTTCACCGGCGATTGCAACTCGGCCTACTGGACCTGGGGCGACAATGTGAACGTCAATCTCGTCCCGTTCGGGATCATGTCCCCGCACATCAACGCCGAGGGCAAGACCGAGCAGTGGATCGTCGACGAGTTCATCAAATATAATGGCCGCTCGGCCGACAATTACGAGGGCGATGCCGACGATCCCTATGCGGTCAAGGTGCCCGAGGGCATCACCGCGCGCCGTGCGCTGGGGGAGGCGATGCGCGCCAACTATACGCGCATGTTCGGCCATGATCACAGCGAGGCGACCGATTCCGAGCTGCTCGACGCGCTCGTCTACAATGTGTTTCCGAACTTCGCGCCCTGGGGCGGCTTCATGCCCAACATCGTCTATCGCTGGCGGCCCGGCGCTACGCCGGATAGCTGCCTGATGGATGTACGCGTGCTCACCCGCGTGCCGCCCGGCCAGCCGATCCCGCGCAGCGTGCCGATGCGCCTGCTCGGCAAGGACGAGCCGTGGACCGCCTGCAAGGAGATCGGCATCCTCGGCGACGTGTTCGAACAGGATATGGATAACCTGCCCTATGTGCAGCAGGGGCTGCACTGCTCGAAGACCGGCGAGGTCAATCTCGGCAATTATCAGGAAATCCGCATCCGCCAGTTCCAGCACACGCTCGACAAATATCTGGGCGGCGAATCATGAGCGAGGAAGCGCATCCGCCGCGCATCGATTGCGTGCTGGTGTGCGGCGGCGTGTGGCACGACATGGATTTCGCCCGGCTGGAGCTGCTCAAGCTGCTGGCCGAGGATCAGAGCGTGCGTACGCGCGTGTTCGAGGATTTCGAGAATGTCGCGGCGATCACGGCGGCCGACATCCTGATCACCTATACGTGCGACGTCACCCCCTCGCTCAAGGCGCAGGAAGCGCTCAAGGCATGGCTTGCCAAGGGCGGGCGCTGGTATGCGCTGCACGGCACCAATTCGGTGCTGCGGCTGCTGGAGAACGGGCTGTGGGACGCACCGCGCTGGGCGCCGCTCTATATGGACCTGCTCGGCTCGCAATTCCTCTCGCACCCGCCGATCGCGCCCTATCGGGTGACGGTCGCCGATCCCACCCATCCGCTCGTCAAGGA
>CBFRWL010000218.1:0-4219 GCA_965727025.1 uncultured Sphingomonas sp. | reverse complement strand
TAAGGCCGGCATTCTTCATGGCCGGAGAATAATTGTAGCCCGGGACGGTTCCTGCCTTGCGGCCGACGACGCCCGCCAGGGTTGGACCGAGCCGATTGTCGCCAGGCGCCATGGAATGGCAGATGGCGCATTTGGCGAAGACGAGCTTGCCCGCCGCTGCATCGCCCGCAGGCCCGGCGGCCTGAATAACGGCTGGCACGGCGGCAAGGGCAGCAATCACCACCGCAGGCATTGCAAGGCGGCGAAATCCTCTTGGCATTTATATCTCCTCGTCGATTCAGAAACAGCGCAAATCCGCTTCAACCTGCGCCTCTCGCAGGCGCTGAGCGGCGTTGGTCAGCGTTTTGACCTCACGAAACAGCGAGGCGCGTTCGCCGGCTTCGTCCCGCATTCTCATTACCGTCTCCGCCTTTTCGTAATCCGAATAGGGCAGGAGCGACGCAATAGTGTCAATGCTGCATGAACAGCGGCTGAGCGAGTCATAGGATTGGCCGTTGGCGGCCATGCAGCCGATGACATAGTCGACGCGCGTTTCGGTGGGATAATCCGATATGGCGGCGGCTGGGGCGGACGCGGCCAGCAAGGCGAGCGGCAACAGCATTGCGGTCATGGTTGGCCTTGATCCAATGGCAGGAGCGGGACAGCCGCTTCTTTTAGAACGGCTTCTATCTCGCTGGAATGGCTATTGAGGAAAAGTTCAACCCTGGCCCGCCATTGCGGCTCGCCACGGCGGACCGCCATCGCGATCGGATAAGCGAGCCGAACACCATCTTCGGCTTCGCCGAGCACTGCCATTCGTAGCGCGCTCGGATGCAGCTTCAACTGATAGGCTGCGACCGGCCCCCATATGACGGCCACATCGATCTTGTTGGCGAGCAGGTCCGTCGCCATGGCGTTGCCGATCGACGTAATCCGGCTGTCCACCATCAGGTCATAAGAGCGCGTCTGGTCGGCTAGGCCGTTGCGGGCGATGAGATCGGCCACGGGCGTACGCGCCTGGACGCCGATGCGCTTTTGCTTGAGCGCGGGGTCGTGCAGGTTAGCGATATCGAGATGATCGGCGGATCTCGTCAGGATCGCGAAGGTCGAACGATAATAGGGCTTGGTGCTCTGTGCCATTTCCGCATCGGCGGGCGCGCCAATCACGATGTCGCACCGGCGCACGTTGAGCGTCCGCCGATAAAAGCCGATCGTGTTGGGAAACCATGTGTAACGGACGGGCACGCCAAGATCCTTGGCGAACAGCGTCGCGATCCTGTTCTCAAATCCCTGCTGGTCTTGCGACGAAAAGGGCATGGCCGCCGGATCGGCGCACACCCGCAACGCCGAACGATCGACGGCTTCCACTGCCTGGGCATCGGCGCGCAGCGAACCGCAAAGCATCGGCACGACGGCACATAGAATATAGGCTGGTCTCACCGGCCTAGCTGCCCATGCATGCAGTCTCCGTCTCGGCGAATGCCTTGGGTTTGGCCGGCTGATTGGTGGGGCGGCCACGATCCATCTGACCGTCTGACCGAGCCTTCAGATAGGTGTAGATATCCTCGATATAGCACATCACGTTCGGATCGGCCCCGAACGAGGGCATGGCGAGCTCAGCATTTTGCTTGCCGTTCACGACCGTAGTGAGAAACTGGTCATGGTCTATGCTCTTGAGCGAATTGACGAGGCTGGGGGCGAATGTGCCCCCCAGCCCGTCCGGGCCGTGGCAGACCGAGCAATTGGCGTGATAACGCTTCCAGCCGCTGAAGCGCGACCACGCCACCTCATCCGAAACCGCGCCAGAGTTGGTCGCCGCAGCTTTGGAGCTGCTATCGGCGGGCGACGGGGATGGAGAGTTTTGCACCCCTTGGGCGAGCGCCACCCCACTGGCGACAATTGCCGCCCCGCCGATCAATGCAACAATCCGAGAATACATTCTTACCTCGATTATCTAGATGCGGCTGAAACGATCGCGTCGCGTTATGGGACCTCGAATACAGTCAACGTGCCGCCGAGGTTGGTATATTGCGACAGCGAACGATAGGCGCCGACAGCGCCCAGCCCTTCATTGTCGCCGGTCAGGCCCGCGGCCATGCCGATCGCCGCCCATCCGCCGACACCCGAGAGCACGGCAACATATTGCTTGCCGTTATAGGTGTAGGTGTTGATGTTGCCGATGATGCCGGAGGGGGTTTTGAACTTGTAAAGTTCTTCACCCGTCTTGGCGTCGACTGCCTTCAGATAGCCCTCCATCGTTCCATAGAATACGACGCCGCCGGCCGTTGCCAGCGGGCCACTCCATACGGAGAAGGGCTCTTTGACTTCCCATACCGACTTCTGGGCGATGGGATCCCATGCCGCGAACCGGCCAAGATTGCTCTCGCCCTTTGGCGGGTACATCGAAAGCGTCGCGCCGACATAGGGCGAACCGGCCACATAAGCCACTTTGGTGGGCTCATAATCCATGCAGACATGGTTGCCAGGGATATAGAATAGCCCGGTATCCGGGCTGTAGGCGACCGGCTGTTGATCTTTGGACCCAAGCGCCGCCGGGCAGATGTTTTTCGTCGCAACGTCCTCGCCGGTTTTTTCTGTCGAATATTCGGGAACGCGAACCGGCAGTCCGGTCTTGAGGTCGATCGACGAAGCCCAATTCACCGCCGGATCGAATTTTTCGGCGCCCAGCAGTTCTCCGGTGGCCCGGTCGAGCGCATAGGCGAAGCCGTTGCGATCGAAGTGAACCAGTAGCTTGCGCTTCTTTCCCTTCCAGTCGCGATCGATCAGCACCATTTCGTTGACGCCGTCATAGTCCCACTCGTCATGCGGCGTCATCTGGTAGACCCATTTGGCCTTGCCCGTTTTCAGGTCACGCGCCCAGATCGTCATTGACCAGCGATTGTCGCCCGGCCGCTGCACCGGATTCCAGGTGCCGGGATTGCCGGAGCCATAATAGATCGTCTGGGTGGTCGGATCGAAGCTTGTCCATCCCCATGTGGTGCCGCCGCCGAGCTTCCACTGATCGCCTTTCCAACCGGCCAATCCCGAATCCTTGCCGACTGGCTTGCCCATCGATTTGGTCTTGACGGGATCGATCAGCGTGTCGCTGTCCGGCCCTTGCGAATAGGCGCGCCATGCAAGCTTGCCGGTCGCCATGTCATAGGCCGCGAGATGGCCACGCACGCCATATTCGCCGCCGCTATTGCCGATGATGACATAGTTGCCGGCCACCACCGGCGCCCCGGTACCCGTTTCGCCCTTGCTCGGATCGCCATCGACAGCGGTCCAAACCGTCTTTCCGGTCTTGGCGTCCAGCGCAACCAGGGTGGTGTCGGCCTGGTGCAGGAAGATCTTGCCGTCACCATAGGCAACGCCGCGATTGACCGTATCGCAGCACATGACGGCGATCACCTTATTGTCCTGACGCGGCTCGTATGACCAAGCAATGGTGCCGTTCTTGGAAAGATCGAGCGCGTAGACCTTGTTGGGGAAAGGCGTGTGCACATACATCATGTTGCCGATCACCAACGGGCCGCCTTCATGGCCGCGCAGCACGCCAGTCGAGAAGGACCAGGCGACTCGCATATTCTTGACATTGTCGCGGTTGATCTGGTTCAACGTGCTGTAGCGGGTGCTGCTATAGTTGCCGAGCGGCATGACCCATTGGTTCGCATCTTGCTGCATCTTCAGAAGAGCATCGTTCGCGCGCAGCGATGAAACCGGCGCCATTACCAGGCAAGCTGCTGCGGAATATATGAGGGCTGAACTTTTCAGTGCCATAGCGCTCTCTCCTAATAGCGGCCGCTGCTTTGGAGCGGTCCTGACTTGAGTTTTGCGCGTTCTGGCGGATAGATCAATGGTTCTTCATAAGCTTTGATATATCATTTCATGTTTTCGCTCTTCCAATTATAGCTTTCAAGACGCACGCAACAGGCCTGGTCCTGCCACATCGCCGAAGTCGTAAGGGTTATGACTCTTCCATGCTTTGATCATCGAGAGCAGGAGCGCCTAGCGCGGGGAATGCTTCGCGGGAATCGTCTGGCAAGTTGATCGCCGGCAATAGGGCGCCACGTTCGCCGATGTGCCGGCACCAATGTGCTGCAACCTTGATCCGGCGGCTGGCGCCGTCGTGGCGCTCAGGCAAAACGCAGCGCGACGCTTGTTCGCAACATCCCAGTCCTGGTGGGCGGTGACGGGCTCGAACCGCCGACCCTCTCGGTGTAAACGAGATGCTCTACCA
>CBFRWL010000217.1:0-4225 GCA_965727025.1 uncultured Sphingomonas sp. | reverse complement strand
GCTAGCTGGGTCTGGCGATCGATCGGTGCGCGCAGCACGTTGCCGAGCGCGATCACGCGCTGGGGCGAGCGATGGTTCAACCGTTTGGCAGGACGTGCCCAGTCCTTCGGCACTAGGCCTTCGAGCTCGGGATGGCCGTCGAGGAAAATCCGCTGCATGGTGTCGCCGAACAGGCCCATGGCGAACTTTCCCTTGTTCGCCGCAGCCAGCGCGAAGAAAGCTTCGAGCAGCCCCTTGCTCGTGTCCTGACTCTCATCGATGAGCAAAAAGGGATATTTGTTGACCAGCACCGCCTGCATCGAGGGCTTGGTCTCGATGAAGGCAGCCGTGATCTTAAGTACCTCAGCATGCGACAGCGAGTCCGCGCCGAAATTGTCGCCGTTGGGATTGTAAGTGAAGCGTCGGGGCACGCTCAGCCATTCGAGACGCCGCATCGTTGAAGCAATCGCCCGCTCGCGATCCATCGCCGCCTTGCTGCCGGCCCGACCCTTTGCTTGCTTCTCATGTAATTCGGCAAGATCAATGGGGAGCGTCGCGAGTAGCCACGCCTGTATATCGCTGTGGTAGGTTTCGATGTGCTTCCAACAGAAGCTATGGATCGTCGAGATCGGAAACAGGGCATCCTCGCCGACGCGTTCAGCAATCTCATCGGCCGCGGCGTTCGTATAGGTAATCACCGCGATCTTCTTGCCCAAGCGCCGGAAGGCGGCGCCATGGTCCGTCCGGAAAGCATCGAGCGCGTTCTTCAGCGAGCGCGTCTTTCCTGAGCCGGCGCCCGCATAGAGGAAGAAGCTTTGCGGTTTGGCCGGATTTAGGCAGATTTGAATCTGCGCATCGGCGCCATCATCAAAGTCCGGCGGCGCGGTCTCAATCACCGCCATTTGCTTGTCCCGCTTTAAGCTCACTTTCCGCGATGTCCTTGCCGACCGCACCTTCGAACCATTTGAGCCCAGCCGCGATATAGCTCGGTGGCTTCAACGCCTTGGGATCCTCCAACATCAAGCAGTCGAGCGCGAATGCCGCCTTTTCGGCTGTTTTCAACAAGTCGAACAGTTCGTCCTCAAGATCGTCTCCCGAAAGACCCTGCGCTACAATCGCCCGTATCTTGGCCGATGTGTTCGAGCCTTCGACATTTTCCACGGCGGCAAGATTCTCCAAGATCAGGGCGTCCTCGAAGGTCCGAGGAATGATGAGGCTATCTGTTTCGCCGGCGGAGGTGAGTTTGACCGGCTTCTGATAGGCGACGTACAGTTCATAGCCCCCGCCGTCCGCGGATGCGTGGCCTTCGGGCGGCAACGCCACAAGCTCATCGATCAGTGTCTTTTCGGGATGCCACTCCTTGAGCACCGAGTTGGCCGTTTGCTGACCTTTGCCCCGCTCGGGACGCGCCGATTTCCAGCGCGTCGTTTCATGGCCGTTCTTGTCGGTGATCTTGACCGGCGCGGTCGCGTCGAGATCACCAATGATCAAGGTCGCGATGCCGAGCGTATCCACCAGATCGCGAAAGCTGTGCACATGGCTGCCGCCGAGCTCTAGCAATGTGACGTAGCGTCGCGACAGTTCGGGGAAATGGTGACGGATGAAGTGCGGTACGAGGATGCGTTCCGCCTGGCCTTCGACGAAAATGACTCCGTCCGCGAAGAACAGGTCGCAATGTGTGGCCTTGAGATACCGCTTCACGAAGCGCTTGGTATCGTCACCGTCGCCGAAAATATGGGAAAGGTTTGCTACCGTGGTGGTCGGCGTTTCACCCTTGGTGGCTGCAGGCCGGCGTCGGAAATATCGCAGATTGGCGAAATCGGCCTCGTGCGCGACATGGCTGGAATGTGTGCTGACCAGCAACTGGGTGCAGTAGGTATCCCCGTTGCCGAGGTCGCAATGTTTCCTGAGCAGGCCATAGGCCTTGTTAATGAAGACCTGTTGTACCTGTGCATGAAGATGGGCTTCCGGCTCCTCGACGAGCACGAGGTGGAGTGGCTGTATCTCGTGCGATACGTCCGCTCCTTCGAGGAGACCCGCCTTTTCGACGCGCATCCACTCATCGCGAAAGCCCATGAGCATGAAAACCATGGCGATCAGATTCTGATAGCCGAGGCCGGAATAGTCCTCGGGAAGCTTGAGGGTCCTGGTGCCGTCGCCCGACGGATCGGCGACCTGATATTGTACTGAGGAGCCATGCTTCAGCCCGTCCGTCGCGCGAAGCAGCGTCGAGATTTTGAGCTTCGGATTGCTCATGCCGGGATATCCCAAGTCTTCGAGCTCCTCGAAGGCTGTGGCGAATCCGGCCTCAAGCCGCGCGTCGAAACTGCGTTCGGCTGCCTGGATCGCGCCGAGTGCCTCAAAGTCCTTATCCGAGGGGGTTTTCGACGGATCGAGATGGCGGTCGTAATAGGAGCGCAACTGATCCGATAGACGGCGTTTGAAGCGGCGGGTGGTCGCTTCGCCCTTGTCTTCACCGCTTTCATGCTCGCTGGCGTCGGCGAAATCGCGCTGCGCGGCGATTTCATCGATCTTGATGAGGTTCTTGAACGGCGGATGATCGAAGGCGAGCGCGCTTGCCGGCAAGGCTTGCGGTTTCGCGAGTCCGTCCTTCCCCGGCGTCGTGACGGCGGTCGGGTCGAGCGGATAAGCTGCGAGTTCGATGTGCGCCCGCAATCGCCGCTCAAGGAAGTCGGTCAGGTTGCGAGGCCACACCGCGATCTTGATCGTCTCGCCGTTTGGGCCGGTAGTCGAAGCGTCCCGGGCAGCGCTACGCTGAGCGAGATATTCGGTCTTGAGCTTGTCGAGGTCCTTGAGCTGGTATTTGAGCCGCACCCCGAGCATGCCGCCGGACCAATCCAGCGTCGGCAGGATATGGACGACATGCTGAATCTCGCCAAGCGGAACGTCGAGCCAGACGTCAAGCGAGGGAAGGAGCGGGTCGAGGTCGACCGTAGGCTCCGTATCCGTTTCCCATTCGTCACCCAAAAGGTCGATCTGTGTCCAATTGGCGATCGTCACGTCGCGCAGGGCGAGGCGACCCGGCGAAAGGAGAAAGATGCGCAGAGCCACCATCGCGGAGGTCTTGCCGCTATTGTTGGCGCCAACCAGAATCGTGGTCTTCTTGTCGAGATCGAGGTGCGTCGATTTCAATTTCCGAAAATTTGAAATCTCTACGAACTTGATCCGCATAGCGCCTCCCCACGTACATGCGATCAGTAGGGCTCCGCTCATTGCTGGACGGATAGAAATCCTCGATCACTCTCTTCGTCGATAGCATAGCGCTGGAAGGCACCCTCTTCGACTCAATCATGTCGGGATCGAACCAAATCGACCACGATCGCGTCCGCCGCACCAGCACAGCCTCGTTAACGCCTGGCCAGTCGCCGGCAGCTAGGGCTTCCGGATCAGCGAGACGTTGAGCGATCGCAGCGCTGATTCAAGGTCGGCAAGGCGGACGAGATCGACGACCGGGCAAGCCGGGTCGAGCTTCGAGCTGGTTGCCCGATCATAGACAGCCACGCACTCGGCGTTCGTGATCCGCGACATATAGACGATGCCGTCAAAGTCGGTGGTATCGTACAATTCCTGGCTGAACCGGCGCCCGGATTGCTGTGCCCTGCCGCGCACGGCGTTGGTTGGCACCCCCAACCGGCTTGCGCCGCTCGCGCGCAGGTCCAGAAGTTTCAATGGCGCGAGCGACATCATGCTCGCGATGACGGATTGCCCGACATCCTCTTCGAGCAGCTCGCGTTTCTGCTTCCCTTGGTAGCGGTCGCGAATGATCGCTTCGGCGAGCGCAGTCTGCAAATCCTGAGCGACGTAAAGCAGCTTGAAGCTGTCGGTCGGGCTGGCGAAGCGTGTCTTGCCATAACCCATGCCGGTCGGTGACGCGCGATGCGCCGCGTCCATGATGCGCAGATAGCCGGTCACGTCGATGCTGACAGCCAATTCCCGCAATATGGCCTTGTCGAGCGTCACGGGCGATCGAAGACAGTCCGGGCTGCTTCCACGACCTCTTTGCGACGATCCTGTTTGAGCAGATCGATTGGGCGCTTGTCGCCAAGCAATGGGCTGGGCTTCACCATCCAGAACCAGGCCCGGCGTGGGCTATCGACGATATCGAGAATATCGCGAATGCCCTGCGCCGGCCGCCCATCGACAAACTGTGCAAGCGGGAAGACGTGCTTACGCGCGCCCTTGAGCAAGGCGACCACTTCGCCGCGACGCTGCCAGTCGTGGAGCG
>CBFRWL010000216.1:0-4235 GCA_965727025.1 uncultured Sphingomonas sp. | reverse complement strand
GTCGATTCGGCCACACTCATGAACAAGGGCCTCGAACTGATCGAGGCGCATCATCTTTTCCCGATCGGCGCCGATCGTTTCGAAATTCTCGTCCATCCGCAATCGGTGGTTCATTCGCTGGTCGAATATATTGATGGGTCGGTGCTCGCACAGCTCGGCACGCCGGACATGCGGACGCCGATCGCGCATACACTGGCCTGGCCGGAGCGCATGCCGACGCCCTGCCAACGCCTGGATCTTGCCGCGATCGGCCGATTGGAATTCGAGGCGCCCGATCCCGAGCGTTTCCCCGCACTTCAGCTTGCGCGTGCCGCACTCCATGATGGCGGCGCGCGGCCGACCGTTCTCAATGCCGCCAATGAGATAGCAGTCGCGGCGTTCCTCGCGAACAAGATCGGTTTTCTCGATATCGCCTTCATCGTCGGTAAAGTTCTGGATCGCTATGACCCTCCGGCACCAGCGTCGCTTGAGGACGTTGTCGCAATTGATACCGATGCCCGCGCCTTCGCGGAGCAGGCGATGGAGGTTTTGGCCGCGTGACAGAGTCGCCCGGTTTCTTGATGACGATATTGAGCTTTCTGCTCGTGATCGGACCGCTCGTGTTCTTTCACGAGCTCGGGCACTATCTGGTGGGTCGCTGGTGCGGCGTTAAGGCCGACGTCTTCTCGATCGGCTTCGGGCGCGAGATCTTCGGCTGGACGGATCGGCTCGGCACGCGCTGGAAGGTCGCATGGATGCCGCTGGGCGGCTATGTGAAATTCGCCGGCGACATGAACCCCGCCAGTCAGCCCAGTGAGGAATGGAAAGCGCTTCCACCGCAGGAGCAGGCAAAGACCTTTCAGGCGAAAGCCTTGTGGCAACGGTTCCTGATCGTTCTTGCCGGGCCGCTGGCCAATTTCCTGATCGCGATCGGCATCTTCATGGCGTTCTTCGCGGCCTATGGCGAACCCCGCACGCCGACGGTCGTCGCCGCGGTAGCGGAAAAATCAGCTGCCGATCGCGCGGGCATGAAGGCGGGCGATACGATCGTTTCCATCGAAGGGCAGCGCGTCGATCGTTTCGAGGACATCTCGCCGATCGTCAGCATTCGACCCGGTGAGACCTTGGCGCTCGAGGTGCAGCGCGCCGGCAAGCTTCTGCCGATGCAAGTGACGCCTGATGCGGTGACCGAGCGCGACCGGTTCGGCAACGAGTTCCGCAAGGGCTTGCTGGGCATCGTTGCGACCGATCGTGTGATTGTCCCGCTGGCGCCGGGAGAAGTGGTGGGCGCGGCTTTCCGCCATACCGGCGAGATCGTGACGATGATGGTCGATACGCTTGGCCAGGTTCTGACCGGGCGGCGATCGGTGAAAGAGCTGGGCGGGCCGCTCAAGATCGCCCAGTTCTCCGGCCAGCAGGCGACGCTGGGCGCGGCTGCCCTGATCGAATTCATGGCGATGATCTCGATTAACCTGGGATTCATCAACCTTCTTCCAATCCCGCTCCTCGATGGCGGCCATCTCTTTTTCTATGCCCTTGAGGCAGTCCGCCGCCGGCCGATCAGTCCGGTAGTACAGGAATGGGCGTTCCGCTCGGGTTTGGCGCTGCTGTTGGGGCTTATGCTCTTCGTGACGCTCAACGATCTCGGCTCTTTTGGGCTCTGGGATCATCTTGCCGGGTTGATCGCGCGAAGCTGATCGGGCAGGGCATGCGCAAGGCTTTCGGCAAAATGCTGCCGGAGCCGATCCATGGTGAGGGCGGAAGCGGGTGAAAGCACTTATGGTACGGGCTGGCGGCGCGAGGATCGCTGCTATCCTTCTTGCATCCACGATGCTGTCCGCGCCGCTCATTGCGCAGACTCCCGCCGATGTTCCGGCGGTTGCCCCGCCGACCACTGGTGTCGTGAAGTCGATTACGGTCGAGGGAGCGCAGCGGCTCGAGCCCGATACGGTCCGCTCCTACATCGATCTGAAGCCCGGCGATTCCTATAACCGCGAAGCGCTCGATCGCGCGCTGAAGGCGCTGTTCGCGACCGAGCTGTTCGCCGACGTGCAGATCCGCGACAATGCCGGCGCGCTCGTGATCCAGGTCAAGGAAAACCCGGTCATCAACCGCATCGTGCTGGAAGGCAATAAGCGGCTCAAGGAAGATAAGATCAAGCCGGAGATCAGGCTGGCGCCGCGCCAGATTTTCAGCCGGTCGAAGGTGCGCGCAGACGTTGCGCGGATCATCGAGCTCTATCGCCGGCAGGGTCGTTTTGCCGCGACGGTCGAGCCGAAGATGGTCATGCTTGACCAAAACCGTGTCGACGTCGTGTTCGAGATCACCGAGGGGCCGAAGTCAAAGGTCCGCAAGATCAACATCATCGGCAACAAGAAGTTTTCCGATGGCCGGCTTCGCGGCGAGATGGCGACCAAGCAGTCCGGCCTCACCAAGATCTTTTCATCGGGCACCAGCTACGATCCTGACCGGCTGGCCTATGACCAGCAGAAGCTCCGCCAATTCTATCTGACCAATGGCTATGCCGATTTCCGGGTGATCTCGGCGGTGGCGGAGCTCACCCCGGACAAGCATGATTTCATCATCACCTATGTGGTGGAAGAAGGGGAGCGCTATCATTTCGGCGACATCAACGTCGAAAGCGATATCCGCGATCTCAAGCCGGAAACGCTCAGGCCGCTCATCAAGATGCGGAAAGGCCAATGGTATAACGCGAAGCAAGTCGAGGATACGGTCGATACGCTGAGCGAGACCGCCGGTCTGATGGGTTATGCGTTCGCCGATATCCAGCCGCAGTTCAATCGCGACAAAGATGCCCGCACGATGAGCGTGACCTTCAAGGTCGCGGATGCGCCGCGCGTCTATGTCGAGCGGATCGACATCAACGGCAATACGCATACGAAGGACAAGGTGGCCCGCCGCGAATTCCGCCTCGCGGAAGGCGACGCGTTCAACAGCTTCAAGGTCAAGCGCTCGCGTGACCGCATCCAGTCGCTGGGCTTCTTCCAGGACAAGCTGGAAATCGAACAGAAGCGCGGCTCTACGCCCGACAAGGTTATCCTGGAGGCCAATGTCGAAGAGAAATCGACCGGCGAATTGCAGGTCTCGGCAGGCTATTCGAGCCTCGAACGTTTCATCGTCAGCCTTGGCATTACCGAGCATAATTTCATGGGCAAGGGGCAGGAACTCCGCGCCAGCGTCGATTATTCGAAATATTCGAAATCGATCGAGCTCGGCTTTACCGAGCCTTACGTCTTCGACAAGAATATCGCGTTGGGCTGGGATATTTTCCGTCGCGACTATAATTCGTTCAACTTCACCGGCAACGGCAACGACCGGCGCACCACCTACAACCAGGTGACGACCGGCTTCCAGGTTCGCTTGGGCGTCCCGTTGACGGAATTCACGTCGCTCGCGCTGCGCTATGGTCTCAGCTATGACGACGTGTCGCTTGATAAGAGCACCTATTTCATCGACACCAATGGTGACGGGGTAAACGATACCTGTTCGCCGGTTATCGCTGGGCGCTATTTGTGCGATGCCTTGGGCAAGCGCCTGACCTCCTCGGTCGGCTATTCCTTCGTCTACGACAATCTCAATAACCGCCTGCATCCCACGCGCGGACAGCGTGTTGTTTTCAGCCAGGATTTCGCGGGCCTCGGCGGCGATGTGCGCTATATCAAGAGCACGGTGGAAGCCCATAAATATTGGGGCTTCGGCAAGGGCTTCGTGTTCTCGGTGAATGGCGAGGGCGGCTATATCAAGGGCCTCGGCCAGGACGTTCGGCTGACCGACCGCTTCTTCCTTGGCGAGCCCCAGATCCGCGGTTTCGACATCCGCGGCGTCGGCCCGCGCATCAAGCGCACCTATTTGCAGGACGATCTCAAAACGCCGCTGAGCGACAGCAACAATAATATTTCGGACGATGCGCTGGGCGGCCGGGCCTATTATCTCGGCAGGCTTGAGCTGGAGCTTCCGCTTGGTTCGGGCGGGCGCGAGCTCGGGCTGAGGCCTTCCATCTTCATGGATGCTGGTGCGGTCTTCGGCATCAGGAAGCCAAACTTCCAGTCAACGCCAACGCCCGGCCTCCAAGTTCAGGCACTTGATAGTGGAGGCCATCCGCTTTTTATCGATCATGATACCGGCGCCTCCACCACTTCGCCGACGGCCGCCAGCGGCCAAGACAACGACAAGTATTTAAGCGTCAACGTTCCAGCATTCGTCGAGCAATATCTCGGCAATAGCGCCAAGCCGCG
>CBFRWL010000215.1:0-4268 GCA_965727025.1 uncultured Sphingomonas sp. | reverse complement strand
CTTGCGGCGCTCCTCGCGGATCGCGCTCCGGAAATAGGCGGTCATGTCGGCAAGGCTCTTGAGCACGCGGGCGACGCCGCCCGGATTATGCTGGAAATTGCCCAGCATCTCGGCGAAATCGGCCGACCATGCCTTGAGCTGGAGATGGTCCTCGCGCGGCATGCCGAGCAGATGCGCCGTCACGATCGCCGGCAGCCGCTCGGCGAAATCCTTGACGATGTCCATCCGGCCCGAGGCCACCACTTCGTCGATCAGCTCGTCAGCGATCGCGACCACATATTCTTGGAGCCGCTCGACCCGGCGCGGGGTGAACGCCGTTGAGCACAGCTTGCGCAAATGGGTATGCGAAGGCGCGTCGAGAAAGAGCATCTGCCGGCTCATCACCTCGGCGAGCGGGCCGATCTCGTCGAGGCCCAGCTTGCGCATGAACTCGGCGGATGGCGTGCGGTCGGCGGAGAATTCCTTGAGCACGGTGAGCACGTCGTCATAGCGCGTCACCACCCAACAGGAGAGATACGGGTCCCACGCGACCGGCGCCTGCTCGCGCAGATTGCGGTAGAGCGGATAGGGATCGGCGAGAACCTTCGGATCCAGCAGATGATAAAGGCTGATCGCCGGATCGAGGACAGGACGCGTCGCCATGCGGATCAGCCCGCAAGGCGAGCGATGTCTTCGTCGCTCATGCTGTCGAGCAATTCGATCACCAGCGCCTCTACCGTCTCCGCCAGCCGGGCAACGGTGCGCGTCTCGAACAGATGGAACAGGGTGAGCTCGACGCCGAAGGCGTCGCGCGCGCGCACGACCACCTGGGTGCCGAGCAGCGAATGGCCGCCGACCAGGAAGAAATCATCCTCGACATTGATGTCCGGGCGCCCGATCACGCTCGACACGATTTCGAGCAGGCGCTCCTCGGTCGGCGTCGCCGGAGCGCGGCCGGCGCGCGCTTCGGGGAGCGCGCATGTGGCGGGATCGGGAAGCGCCTTATGATCTACCTTGCCATTGGCAGTCAGCGGCAGCGTCGGCAGCACCGCGAACCGCGCCGGCACCATATAATCGGGAAGCTGCGCGGAAAGCGCGGCGCGCAGATCGGGTGCAACCAGCGAGGCCCCGTCGGCAGGCACGATATAGGCAATCAGCTCGCCGTCACGGCCGATGACCGCGCTTGCCGCCACCTCCGTCAGCATGTTGAGCGCCGCCGCGACTTCGGCCGGCTCGACGCGATGACCACGCACCTTCACCTGGGCATCCGCCCGGCCCTGGAAAGCGATCTCGCCGCTTTTCAGCCACATGCCGAGATCGCCCGTGCGATAGAGCCGGCCGAACTCGGGATGCTGAATGAAGCGCTCGGCGGTCAGCTCGGGATCGCCGCGATAGCCGCGCGCCACCTGTGCGCCGCCGATGAAGATCTCACCGCTCTCGCCCGCCGCAACCGACTCGCCCGCTTCATTGAGCAGATGAACGGTCGTTCCCGCGATCGGCTTGCCGATCGACGGCAGGCCGATGCCATCCGGTGAAACCAGGCCCGAAGTGGCAACGACCGTGCATTCGGTCGGCCCGTAATTGTTGATGAAGGCGAACGGCAGCCCCGGTGCTGGCCGCACCGTCAGCTTGTCCGCCCCCGTCAGCAGGAAGCGCAGGCTCGCATTTGCCGGCCAGTTCATCGCGACCATCGGCTCGGCCAGCGCGGTCGGGGCGAACGCCACTTCGATCCGGTTGCCGATCACCCAGTCGCGCAGTTGCGCAGGATCGAGCCGGGTGGCGTCGTCCGCGAGCACGAGCGTACCGCCCGCCGCCAATGTCGGCCATACTTCCCAGGCCGAAGCATCGAAACCGAGCCCGGCGAGATGGCTCGTCCGGGTGCCCGGCTTCACCTCGAAGGCTTCTTCATGCCACCGGATGAGCGCTGCGAGATTGGCGTGGGTGACCTCGACAGCCTTGGGCTTGCCGGTCGACCCCGAGGTGAAGATCACATAAGCGATGCCCTGCGGATCAGCGGCTTCGAACGGCAGCGGTTCCGCTTCCTCATTGGCATAGGGCGTCACCAGCGCGACATTGCCTTCGACGCAGGCGGCTATCGGGATCGCCGCGATCAGCGCGATGCAGCCCGCGCCGGTCACGAAATCATTGATGCGGGCTTCGGGCCAAGCGGGATCGATCGGCAGATAGGCGGCCCCGGTGCGCCATACCGCCAGCATCGCCACGATCTGGTCGATCGAACGGGGCAGGCAGACGGCTACGACGGCGCCCGCCGCTGCTCCGCGCGCGCGCAGCCGGCCGGCCATCGCGCTGGCGCGAGCTTCAACGTCTGCATAGCTGATCGAATGAGCGCCATTTTCGATGGCAGTGCGCCCTGCCTCCGAGCGCATGGCGTTGAATATCATCTCCGACGCTGACGCGGCGACAAATCCATCTGGGCTGATTTGAGTCATGGGCGAAGCTGATATCATGACCGCTCCAACTGGAGGTGGCGTTTCTTGGTGAACTGATCTTTAACGATGACCAATTTTGGGACGGGACGCCAGCGCGATAGCAATCAAGCGTTACCATTTGCTGAGGGTCACGACTTCTCGCTGCAATGCCGAGCGCCATCTTCCTCATCTGATCATAAGACCGAGCAGATCGCCAATTCAGATCGATGCTGAAATCACTGACCACATATTTGTTTTCCTTTCGTTCCCGCTAAGCTAGGCGCTCATTATGCCGGCGCCGCTTCCCGTTCCCGCGCTTCATGCCACGCATGGCGGGATCTGGTGGGCGCGTCCCGACGGCGCCGTCAGCGGGCTTGGGCGCGGCGAGGCGATCGCTCGCGCGGCCGATACGCCAACCGTGATGCTGAACGCGCCGCTGGTGGCCGCACGGCTGGGCTTGAGCGAGCTATCGGGGCTCGACCTGCTTGAGCTGTTCGCTTTCGTGCATCCCGCGCGCTTCTGCGTGCCGACGCCAGCCGGGCTGGCCCATGCGCTGGAACTTGCGCCGCCGGCTGATGACAGTGCTGCGGCGGTCTTCCTGCTGCACGCCGCGTCCTGCCTGCTCGATCGACTCTCGTCACACGACTGGCCCGAGCGCGAGGGAGCATGGACTGCGGCGCAGGCATTGTTTCGCGTGCGCTGGCCTTGGGCACCGCTGATCGTCGAGCGCCTGCAAAAGCCCGATCGTGCCGAACGATGGCTGTTTAGCCGGCTTCCGGAATGGGAAGAAGCGGCGACCCGGCCCCCGCCCCGCCCGATTCGGCTCGATCAAACGCAAGTGGCGGAAGATCTGGCTCGGCTCGTCGGCAATGATGCCGAACCACGCGAGGGCCAGCGGCGCTACGCACTCGCCGCCGCGGCCGCCTTTGCACCGAGGGCAGCGGAAGGCCAACCCAATCTGCTGCTCGCCGAAGCCGGCACCGGGATCGGCAAGACGCTGGGCTATCTGGCGCCCGCCACGCGCTGGGCGGCCGATGCCGGGGGCCCCGTCTGGATCTCCACTTACACCAAGGCGCTCCAACGCCAGCTCGATCGCGAGACGATCCGTTCCTGGCCCGAGCCACGGCTGCGGGCGAGGAAGGTGGTGATCCGCAAGGGCCGCGAAAATTATTTATGCCTGCTCAATCTGGAGGATGCGCTGCAAGGTGGCTTCACCGGGCGTGCAGCCATCCTCGCCCAGCTTGTCGCCCGCTGGGCGGCCTATACGCGTGACGGTGACATGATCGGCGGGGACTTGCCGGGCTGGCTCCCCTCGCTCTTTCGTCGCGCGGGATCGATGGCGCTGACCGATCGGCGGGGCGAGTGCGTCTACGCAGGCTGTCCGCACTACCGCAAATGCTTCATCGAGCGCTCGAACCGGGCGGCGCGCGATGCCGATATCGTCATCGCCAATCACGCATTGGTAATGATCCTGTCGCAGCGCGGACAAGAGGAAGCCGGCGCATTGTCGCGGCTGGTCTTCGACGAAGGTCATCATCTGTTCGATGCGGCGGACGCCACGTTCGCGATCGGCCTGACCGGCCAGGAACTGATCGAGTTGCGCCGCTGGATTCTCGGCCCCGAAAAGAAGGCAAGGGGCCGAAGGCGCGGGCTTGCGGCGCGGCTCTCCGACGTGGCGTCTTACGATCAGGCTGGCGACGAAGCGATCGCCGAGGCCGCCAAGGCGGCGCAGGAACTGCCGAGCGACGGCTGGCTCGGGCGCATCGCCGAAGGGCTGACCCTCAATGCGATTGAACGCCTGCTCGCTGCCGCGCGCGCGACGGTCTATGCGCGGGCCACCGCTCAGGATGCCGGCTTCGG
>CBFRWL010000214.1:0-4274 GCA_965727025.1 uncultured Sphingomonas sp. | reverse complement strand
CCCGAAGGCTTCAGCTTTTCAGCGCCTGTTCGGCCGGCGTGTAGCTGAGGTCGAGCGCTTCGGCGACCGGCTGGCTGGTCAGCTTGCCCCGATGGGTCGAAAGCCCCGAGCGCAGCCCCGGATTGGCGAGGATCGCCGCAAGCCCGCCATCGGCGAGCGCCAGCCCGAACGGCAGCGTCGCGTTATTGAGCGCGTGGCTTGATGTGCGCGGCACGCTGCCGGGCATGTTGGCGACGGCATAGTGGATGATGCCGTCGACCTCGTAAGTGGGATCGGCATGCGTCGTCGGATGACTGGTCTCGAAACAGCCGCCCTGATCGATCGCGACGTCCACCAATACCGAGCGCGGCTTGAGCAGGCTCAGCATTTCACGTGTGATGAGCTTCGGCGCGCTGGCGCCCGGAACGAGCACGCTGCCGATCACCACATCGGCGGTGCGGATTTCCTCTTCGATCGCATGGCTGGTCGAAAAGCGGGTCCGCACGCGGCCGGCGAAATGTTCGTCGAGCTCGCGCAGGCGCGGCAAGGAGCGATCGATGATGGCGACTTCGGCGCCGAGGCCCACCGCCATCCGCGCCGCCTGGCTGCCGACCACGCCGCCGCCGAGCACGACCACCCGCGCGGGCGCCACGCCCGGAACGCCGCCCAACAGCACGCCGCTGCCGCCGCTATGGCCGCGTAGCGCGAAAGCCGCGGCCTCGATCGACAGACGCCCGGCAACCTCGCTCATCGGCGCCAGCAGCGGAAGGCTATGGCCGTCCGTCACCGTCTCATAGGCGATCGCCGTCACGCCGCTTTCGAGCAAGCCCCTGGTCTGCTCCGGATCGGGCGCGAGGTGGAGATAGGTGAACAGGATCTGGCCTTCGCGCAGTTGCGCCCATTCCCCGGGCTGCGGCTCCTTCACCTTCACGATCAGGTCGGCCTTGGCGAAGATCTCGGATGCAGTCTGCGCGATCGTGGCGCCGGCCTGCCGATAAACCTCGTCGTCGCAACCGATGCCGGCGCCCGCGCCGGTCTCCACGAGCAGCCGATGCCCATGCGCCACATATTCACGTACCGAAGCCGGGGTGAGCCCGACCCGGCCCTCCTGCTTTTTGATTTCCTTGGGAACACCGATCAGCATCACCGCCACCTTCGAAAGCTTGCATGATATCGGGTTGAAAATATCGCTTTCAACGCGCAATATGTAATCATATTTTGAACGATTTCGACGGTATTTCGCTCTTTATGAAAACATTTTTGCGGAAGACTTAACATTTGTGATTGACGAATTTGACCGGAAGATTCTTCACCGACTGGTGACAGATGGGCGCGCCACCCAGGCCGAGCTCGGCGAGACGGCGCATCTCTCCGGCCCGGCGGCTGGCCGGCGCCAGCGTCTGCTCGAGGAAAAGGGGCTGATCTCCGGCTATCAGGCGCTGCTGGATTTTCAGCGGTTCGGCTTCGGAACATTGGTGATGGTGCTGATCCAGCTCGAGCGGCAAAGCCGCGACGTGCTGACTGCGTTCGAGGAGGCGGTGTGCCGTTGCCCCTCGATCACCTCCTGCCATCTGCTCTCGGGCAGCGAGGATTATCTGCTCACCCTGCGTGCGCGCGATCTCAACGATTTCGAGAATATCCATCGCACCGAACTGGCCGAGCTGCCGGGCGTTGCCCGCATGCAATCGCTCTTCTCGCTGCGCGAGGTGGTATCGCGGCCAGTGCCGCCGGCGCTGCTGGCCGCGCGCTGACCCGCGCGCGACGGGCTGGTTCGAAAGATCCTGCTGGTGATTCGCCTGTACCCAAAAATCGTTGCCGACATTGGCGCGGATCGATGAGACTGCTAGCCAAAGGGCATTCACTTCATCGAAGCGGCGTTGCCTGGCTGCTGCCGGCGACCGGTACGGGATGTGTGCGGCCGATGCATCAAGGTTCAAGGCTATGAATGTGGAGCAATTATCCTCGAGCGCGATCGATCTGCTCGAGCGGCTTGTCGCGTTCGATACGACATCGCGAAACTCGAACCTTGCCTTGCTCGATTTCGTCGACGACTATCTCGGGCGCTGGAATATCGGCTCGATGCGGATTCCCAACGGCGACGGCACGAAAAGCAATCTCGTCGCAACGGTGGGGGAGCCGGCCGAAGGCGGCGTGATCCTCTCGGGCCATACCGACGTCGTGCCGGTCGATGGACAGGACTGGAGCAGCGACCCGTTTGCGCTGACGATGCGCGACGGGCGAATCTTCGGCCGCGGGACCTGCGACATGAAGGCCTTTATCGCGCTGTGCCTCGCCGGCGTCCCGATGTTCCGCCACAATCGCCGGCCAGTCCATATCGCCTTGAGCTATGATGAAGAGGTCGGCTGCCTCGGCGCACCGTCGATGATCGCCCGGATCGCGCAGGAGGTGCCCTCGCCGCGTTGCGCGATCGTCGGTGAGCCGACCGGGATGAAGCCGATGAGCCGACACAAGGGGATCAGCGCCTATCGTGTCACCGTGACCGGACATGAGGCCCATTCAAGCCTCACCCATCTCGGCCTGTCCGCCAATATGGTCGCGATCAAGCTGCTTCACGCACTCGACCAATTGGCCGAGCAGTTTAAGGCGCAAGCCGATCCCGGCTCGCCTTTCTCGCCTCCCGGAGCAACGCTCACGGTCGGCCGCATCGATGGCGGCACCGCGATCAACATCCTCGCGCGGAGCTGCACCTTCGTCTTCGATCTGAGGGCGCCCGCCGGCCTCGATGTCGAGACGGCGCTCGCCGGCTTCTTCGCCCTTGCCGCGCAACTCGATGCCGAGGCGAGCGCGGCCTTTCCGGGCGCGGGTGTGACGGTCGAAAAGCTCTCCGACACGCCGCCCCTCGACGCTGAGCAGAACGGCGAAGCCGAGCAGCTCGTTCGGCAACTGACCGGCTATAACCTGCCGGCCGAGGTCGCTTCCTATGCGGCCGAAGGCGGCCAGTTCCAGCGCGCGGGCTTCTCGACCATCCTGTTTGGCCCCGGCTCGATCGAACAGGCGCACAAAGCCGACGAGTTCATCGCGCGCGATCAGATCGAGCAATATGCCGCCTTCTTGCTGAAACTGTCAGGAAGCCTGAGCGACTAGCGTGCCGCCGGCATGTGGACCCTGGGTGCAATTGGACATAGGAGACGTAGCCGAACACCGGGCGCCCAAGAACCATCGACGGAAAGGATATGCGAGATGACACAGGCTTCGTCGGACGTTGCGGCGGATGGGCTGCTCGACGATCTGGCGCGGATCGTCGGCGCGCAGCATGTGCTGACCGGCGAGGATGTGCGGCAGCGCTGGGACGGCTATCCGCCGACCAATCCGATGGAGGCGCGCTGCATCGTGCGGCCCGCCGATACCGCGCAAGTCGCTGCGGTCCTCGCTTATTGCGACCGGCACGGGCTGAAGGTCGTTCCGCAGGGCGGCCGCACCGGCCTCGTTGCGGGCGCACGCACGCGCCCCGACGATGTCGCGCTCTCCTTGGAGCGGATGCGCGCCATCGCGCCGGTGGACGTGCATGGCGCGACGATGGAAGTCGAAGCCGGGGCGGTGCTGGAGGCGGTCCAGGAGGCCGCGCAGGCGGCGGGCTTCTATTATCCGGTGGATCTGGGCGCGCGCGGATCGGCGACGATCGGCGGCACCATCGCGACCAACGCCGGCGGCAACAGCGTCCTGCGCTACGGCATGACCCGCGAGCAGATCCTGGGGCTCGAGGTTGTGCTGGCCGATGGTACGATCCTGAGTTCGATGAACGTCTTGATCAAGAACAATACGGGCTATGATCTCAAGCAGCTGTTCGTGGGGTCGGAAGGTACGCTTGGAGTCGTCACCCGCGCCGTCCTGCGGCTGCGTCCCGATCCGGGGAAGAAGGCGACCGCGTTCGTGGGCCTCTCAAGCTTCGATGATGTGCTCGCGCTGCTGCGTCATGCGATGGCGGAGGCGGATGGCGCGCTCAGCAGCTTCGAAGTGATGTGGCCCTCCTTCATGGAATGCGTGCTCGGCGAGGGGCGGCACAGCCATCCGCTTGCGGACAAGCACAGTTTCTATGTGCTCCTGGAAATCGTTTCGCACCGATCCGAAGCGTTGCTGGAAGAGCTGATGGCGAGCGCTTGGAACAAGGGCATCGTCGCCGATGCGGCCGTCGCCCAGAGCGTCGCGCAAGCGCACGCATTCTGGGCGATGCGCGATGATATTGACGGATTGGTCGCGGCGATGCGG
The DNA here is from genome assembly GCA_965727025.1 of uncultured Sphingomonas sp. GTDB lineage: Bacteria > Pseudomonadota > Alphaproteobacteria > Sphingomonadales > Sphingomonadaceae > CANJQJ01. The sequence goes on along the minus strand of CBFRWL010000214.1, from coordinate 68 downwards.
CCGGCCTTCCTGTACGATATCAGCCTGCCGCAGGCGCATATGGCCGCCTATGTCGATCAGCTCGAGCA
>CBFRWL010000213.1:0-4276 GCA_965727025.1 uncultured Sphingomonas sp. | reverse complement strand
TCGATCGAACCGCCCGAATTGCGAGTCACCACCTTGGCATCGAACAGATTTTCCGCCCGCGCGGACAGGGTGATGCCATGCCCGAGCGGCAGGTTGCCGACCGCATCGAGGGTGATGGCGCGACGGAGGCGATCGGTTTGCAGATCATCCTCATATTGGCCGGACACATAATGCAGGGTCGCGGCCAGTGACGGCCCTGAGCGGCGCGACCATCCCAGCGTAGCGCTGGCGGCATGGCGCGGGCTCTGGGCGGGCGTCAGGCCGTCAAAGGCAAGGCCCGGCGCATGCACGCTGCTGTGGCTGTAGGCGTAGGAGGCGTCGAACGAGATATCGCCGAAGCGGGCGCCGGCGGTAAGCTCGATCCCCTTGGCGACGATCGCATCGACATTGCGGCGCTGACGCAGATTGGTGCCGATCGTCACATTGGCGATCGCGTCGTCCAGCCGATTGTAGAACAGCGTCGCGCCGAATGAGACCGCCGGCGACGGCTTGAGATCGAGGCCGGCTTCAAACCCCTTCAGCTTTTCCGGCGTCAGCGCCGCATTGGCCTGCGTCGTCACCGGGAACACCACAAAGGGCCGGTAGAGCTCGTTCAGCGTCGGCAGGCGGAAGCCGGTATAGCCCGCGCCGCGCAGCGCGATCACGTCATTGAGGCGGACCAGCGCCCCCGCCCGGCCGGAAAATTGCCAGTCGCTGCGATCGGGATAGTTGATGGTGCTACGCTGAGTGCCCGACGCATTGCCGGTCAGAAACGTGCCGTTGCGGATGGACCAGCGATCGGCGCGCACCGCCCCGGTCAGGATGAGCGCGCCGATCGTCCAGTCATCCTCGGCGAAAAGACCCACGGTGCTTTGATCGCCACCTGCCCGGCGCGTGGCAGTGACGGCCTGGGTGGTGGCGTTGAAGGCCGTCTCGTACATCGTGCCCGAGGCGAGGCGCAGATCCGCGCCCAGCTTCAGCACATGATCGTCGCCGATCGGCGGGCGAAGCTCGAGCTTGCCGCCAATGCCCTGCGACGGCGTGTTGCGCTGATCGAGCGACTTTTTGAATGTGGTCGAGCTGATTACGATGTTGGAGAAGTTGCGCAGCTGCACATAGGCGACCGCATCGATCTGCCAGCGCCCGCGGCTGATCAGGCGAAGGCTGGCGTCCTGGCCCTCGCTGGTGCTGTCGGCGCCCCGGAAGCGCAACGTTCGGCCGTCATCGAACAAAGTCGCGCGGAACTGAAGCTCGGTATCCGCCGTGATCGGCGCAACCGCGCGAAGATTGATCGACCAGCCGTCATAGCGCGCCGGCACGGTCGCGGCGTTCCGCTGCGATCGCGGCGTCGTCTGGAAGCCATCGCCGCGATCCCAGCGGCCAGACAGCGAAATGAAACCGGTGCCGAGATTCGGGGAAATTGCGGCCGACAATTCCGTTGCGTTGCGGCTGCCGTAGAAAGCGCGGCCGTCGAAGAGCGGCAGTTCGTCCCGCGCTGCGCTTGCCAGCTCGATCGTGCCTGCCACCGCGCCGGCGCCGAATGCGCCGCCGGCACCCCGCGTCACCCGGATCAGCGAGAGACGTTCAGGAACCAACGCGCTGAACGGGATATAGCCGAAAAAGGGGTCTGCCACCGGCACCCCATCGAGCAGTACCAGCGTTCGGCTCGACGCGTTGCCGCCCAGCGCGCGCAGCGTGGCGCCCTGTGCGGAAGGGTTGGCGGAGCGGCTGTCCGAGCGGCGGAATTGCTGGAAGCCGGCGATCTCGGTCAGCACATTTTCGATCCGCCCGGAGGCGTTGTTCTCAAGCCGCTCGCGATCGATCAGCACGGATCCATAGGCGGGCGTTCCCGGCGAAAGCGGCAGGCCCTTGCCGAGCACGACGATGTCGTCGTTTGCTGCAGCTGCCGTTTCGGCTGCCATCGCCGATGCAGGCATCAGCGTCGTGCATATGAGAAGCCATTGCATGGCGCGCATTCTTTCTCTCCCCCTCCGCCTCGCCCGAACGGCAAAAGGCGGTATCCAAATTTAGATACCGCCTTCGCACGTGTAGCCATTGGCCTTTCGGCCGGGCTGGTCCTTCAGCTAGAAGAAGAGGATGCCGCCTGCCGCCACGGCATCGGAGTTGGCCTCGTTGCCGTTATGCGCCTTCGATTTGGTGGCGACATATTCGGTGATCAGCGTCACCCAGCTGTTCAGGCCATAGCGAACCTGGCCGACCCAGCTGCTGTTCCGCTTGACCAGCGTCGGATTGGCCAGCGCGTCGGCGGCATTGGCGAAGCTGAGATCGCTTTCTCCATAGCTGCCGCCGATCGAGAATTTGCCGAACGTGCCGAGCCCCTGAAGATAGAAGCCGTGGCTATCCCGCTTGTTGCCCAGACCATCGGTGTCGAACAGGTTGAGCACGGTGGTGCCGAGGCCGGTGGCGCCATAATAGGTGCCGACCAGCGTGACCGGGCCGACCGTGACCTTGGCGCCGGTATCGAAGCCGCGTCCGGTATAGCTGGAGCCGCCGATCACATTGTGCTTCTGGCTGATGCGGGCGAGCCACAGCCGGGCGCCGACGCCGCCAAATTTGCCGTCATAGACGAGCTTGGCCTGATAGCCGGTGGACTTGTTGGCCTCCGAGCCGCCGCTGAGCGAGCTCAACGGCTGGAACAGGCCGATGCTCGCCGTGAAGCCCGCAAGGCTTGGCGTCGTATAGGTGATCTGCGGCTGGAAATCGGTATAGATATAGCCGACGCCGATGCGGCCAAGCGTGGTATTGGCCGGGGCGACATTGCCGCCCGGCGTGCCGGACGACAGCAGCGTGATGTCGTTCAGGATCTGCTCGGATGCGAACAGGCCGATGTCACGCCCGATCTTGACCTCGCCGAAGCCTTTCCGGCCGAACGTCAGATAGGTCTGGCGGAAATCGATGCCGGAGGTGGCAAGCGCGGTCGGCTGGCCGCCATTGTTCGCGCCGAGCGCGCCCCATGCCGCGCTGTTGATGCCGGGATACATGCCGAAATGCGCGCCGACATCCCAGCCGCCCTGCGTGGTCGTGACCTCGAATTTGAGGAAGCCGGGCAGCAGGCCGTTGCGGATCGCCGCGCTGCTGTTGCCCACGGCCGCCACGCCGCCCACTACCACATGGCTGGGGATCGCCGAATCTGCGTGATCATGCACGTAGAAGCCGTTGACCGACCCCGATATCTTCAAGTTGATGTCGCCGACCTGCAAGCCAAGCCCGCTCCCGCTGACATGCACGAGGCTTTTGTCGTCTTTCCACGTCGCTTGTTCGCCGCCGCCATTGGCGGCAGCCGCCGCCTCGTCCGTTTCCTGCTTCAGAAGCGCCTGATATTCGGCATCGTCCAAAACGCCTTTTTCGTGAAGCCGCTTGAGCAGGTCCACGGTCGTGCTGGCGGAAGCGGGGGCAGCCGTCACTCCCACCATCATTGCGATCGCAACGCTCCCAAGAAGCAAGCCCTTCGCCATCTGATCCTCCCGTTATGGCGCCGGGATGCTCCCCGGCGGCGGCGAGAGTGCTTCGAAGCGTGCGATCCCGATATTGGACTTTCGTACTTATACTTTGGGCCTATAAGTAAAACTACTTAGCCTTCCGAGCGGCGGGGATATTAGGGTGCCGCTACAAGTCCCCACGGCGATTCACCGGCGGGTATCGTGTCGATAAGCTTGGAATTTTCCAGATCGATGACAGATACGTTATTCGAAAGACCATTGGCGGAATAGGCGCGGCGGCCATCATTACTGATCGCCACGTGCCAAACCCGTTTTCCCACGGGAACATAAGCCTTCACCTTGCGTGTCTTGACGTCCACCAGCGCCACATGATCGGCCCGCCCGAGGGCGACCACCGCGGTCGCGCCATCTGGCGTGAAGCGGATGCCGCAGGGCAGGATTCGATAATCCGCGATGCCCGGAATGGCGAAGTGCAGCGTCGTTGTGATCTTGCGGCTGACGACATCCGCGATCTGCACGGTGCCGCCGGCTTCGGCCGCGATCCACACTTCCTTGCCGTCCCTGGTGAACTCAACATGTCTCGGCCGGAGATCGGTGGGCATTTCCTCGACGACTGCGCGCGTCGCCAGATCGATCCACGCAACTTCGTTTTCGTCTTCGGAAGTCACCACCAGCCATTTGCCGTCCGGGCTTTCCGCGACGCCCTCCGGCTCTTTGCCGACGTCGACCTGGAACGCCACGCTGCGGGTGGCGATATCGATCGCGGTGAGCGCGGCATTGTCCTCATTGGCAACGAACAGCGTCTTGCCGTCATTGGAGAGGAACATCTGCTCGGG
>CBFRWL010000212.1:0-4317 GCA_965727025.1 uncultured Sphingomonas sp. | reverse complement strand
GGCTTCCCGAGGTCTGCCGCCGGGTCGGCCTGGGAAAATCCATGATCTATGACTTGATCCAGAAAGGGCGCTTTCCCAAACCCTACAAACTCACGCCCTACACGTCGTGCTGGAGCGAGCGAGAGCTCGTGGAGTGGATCGCCGACGTGAAAGATGGGTTCGAGGGGAAGCGTCGAAAGGTCTAGTCCGCGGCGCTACCGTGCCTGCCGTGAGCGGCCATCGGGGCGGCGATGGCGTCCGGCTCAGCATCCGCGGCAACCCATAAGCCCAATTCCGCATTCAATCCCTGGCCGATCCGGCGGGTAAAGTAGCATTGCTATTTTGAACAAACGGGGCTTCAATATGTCCGATCGGTGCGATCTCGATCCGGACGCGGTCGCCGCTGATAAGCCAGCGGGGCGGCTGCATACCTGCCGCGGTGCCGGCTGGTGTTCCTGTGCTGATCACGTCCCCGGGCTCTAGGGTCATGATCGCAGACAGCTCCGCGATCTGCGCCGCGATAGAGTGGATCATGGTCGCGGTGCTCGCCTCCTGACGGAGTTCGCCATTGACGAAGGTCTTGATGACGAGCGCCTGCGGGTCCCGGATTTCGTCGGCCGTCACCAGCCAAGGCCCGAGTGGGCCGTGGGTATCGAAGGACTTCCCGAGCGTATGGGTGGGGCTCGACATTTGAACGTCGCGCACGCTGACGTCGTTGCAGATCGTGTAGCCTCCTACAACGGTCATCGCGTCGCGCATGACGACATTGCGGGCCCGCCGACCGATGACGACCGCTAGCTCGCCTTCATAGTCGATCTCTTGCGAACAATCGGGAATCGAGATTGGCGCGAAGGGATCGTTGACGCAGCTGATCTGCTTGTTGAACCAGATTTGCCGCGACGCCGGTTTGAGGCCGAGATGAGCGACCTCGTCGAGATGACATTGATAATTGGCGCCGATCGCGAGAAGTTTCGACGGGCGAACCGGCGCGTGAAGCTTGATCCCATCGAGGGATAAGCGCGGCGCGCCATTCGACCGCATCGCCAGAAAACGCAGGGCATCGTCACCCGCCGGCAGCCAGGCGGCGATGTCGACCGAGAGGTGCGGGAGATCGTGCAGGACATCGATGACCTCATCATCGATGACGATCCCCAATCGGGGCGGACCAGAGGCTACTGAGAAAGATGCAAGCTTCATGATATTATTCCTCGTGTAAATGCGTCATACGCTGGGAGCCGCGCCCGCCGAATCCGCGCCTCGGTCGTAAAAAGTCCGCTGGCGGCGGAAAGAATTCGCTCGTTGCGCTTGGACACTCTCGGAAAGGGCCGCTCAAGTCATCGTGTTCTGGTTGCTCAATGTGGTGCGATCCGATCTGGCGGCAGTCGCACGCTCGTCACCGATGATCTGGGCCACCTTCTCGCCGATCATCAGCACGGCGAGGTGAGTGTTCGCGCTCACCACGGTGGGCATGACTGATGCATCCGCCACGCGAAGCCCGTCTACGTCATAAACCCGGCAGTGCGGATCGACGACTGCCGCCGCATCATCGGCCCGGCCGATGCGGCAGGTTCCCGAAACATGATGCACGCCCGCCCCGACGCGGCGAATGACCTCTGCACGCGCTCCACAATCCGTCGCGAGGAGGTCGAGGTCGACCAGATACCTGCGGAGCAAAAAGCGCCGCAGCCCGAAAGGCATGTCGAATAGCAGACTGATCGCGAAGCTCTTCCACCAGTTCAAACGACTCGGCCGATTGAGCGCATTCGCCTGGCCGCCGGGCGGCAGAAAGGCTTCGTTGGCGACTTCGGTGAGCTTGGCGCCGAGAAGGACGCGCGCGACAAGGCCGAGCCCGTCGACCATGCGCTCGAAATCGCGCGGATCGGAAAGCAGCTTGTGCTGCACAACGGGTTCCTGCGCCGGGTCGGCGCTGCACACGCGGACGCTACCGGTCGAGAAGGGCTTGTAAAGACACAGGCCGATCGCTGCGATGCGCGTGCCCAGCGGATGCCAGGATGTGCGATTTGTCGGAAAGATCTGCATGTCGCCCTGGGGGCAATCCGGATGGCCCGACGAGTAGCGCAGCATCGAAAAGGCCCATGAGGTAAGCGAGCGGACCTGCCTCGCCGATCGGGGAAGATGGATTGCGATATGGGCGATCGCGTGATTGTAGAGATTTGCCCCAACACCTGGGCGGTCCGTCACGGTCTCGATCCCGCTTTCCTCGAGCCACGCACGGGGACCGATGCCGGAACGCTGCAAAATCGCCGGCGAGTGGATCGCGCCCGCGCACAGGATCGTCTCCCGGGCGCGATGGTTCCGAACCTCGCCGGTCGCGCGCGCGATGACGCCCACGATGCTCCGGTCGCGAAGCAAAAGGCGCTCGACGAGTGTGTCGCAGACGATCGTCAGGTTGGGCCTCCGCCTGACCTCGCTCGTCAGATATCCCATCGCCGCGGACATTCTTTGGGTGGGCGTGTTGTTCATCGGGACGATGGTCAGGCAATCGCCAAAAAAGCCGTTGAAGTCCGGATGAAAGGGATAGCCCAGCCGTTCCATTTCCTCGGATACCGCCTTCACGAAGGGCGGCCATTCCTTTCGCGTGTACCGGCGGATCGGGATCGGCCCATCCGTGCCGTGCATCGGCCCATTGAAATCCCAATCGCTTTCGAGCCGCCTGAAATAGGGCAGAACGCCCTCCCAGTCCCAGCCCTCCGCGCCGATCGCTGCCCACTCTTCGAAATCGGATGGCAAGCCGCGCTGCGCCATCATGCCCATGATGCTTGAGCTTCCCCCGATGAGGCGCCCTTGCGTGAACGGACGAGTCAAAACGGGGGTGCCGTCGCCAAGATCTGTGCCGATCTCCGCGATGAGGTTCGGCCAGGCGAACTGCGGGTCGCCATAGGAGGAGGGAAATGGGTCGCGGATCGACGCGGGTTCCTCGCCGGGCAGCATGTCGCGACCGGCTTCGAGAAGGAGGACGGTGACGTCGCGATCCGCTGAAAGTCGGTTGGCGAGCACGCACCCGGCGGTGCCGCCGCCGACAATAATGTAATCATATACCGGCTCGTCCGTCGCCTGCTCGCCGGACTGTTTCAGGAAAGCTGAGCTCCAATGCGGATCGGCCATTTGGCGCATCCGGCCTCAGCCGGCCCGCTCCGCATCGCGCGCCACGTGCCGGACGGCGAACGCGTAGAGGGCGGCGCTTGGAAGCAGGCAACCCATCGGCAGGATCAGCGCGTAGCGAAGCGCTTCTGCACCGAAGGCCGGTCGTAAATGGTCGGAGACGATGCCGACGAGCAAGGCACCGAGACCGAGACCGCCAAGCGTTCCGATGAGGTTGTGAATGGACGTCGCAAGCGACCGCATCTGGGGTTGAACCACCGCATGATACACCGAGTAGACAGGACCGATCAGGGCAAGCATCAGGAAGGAGCCGGCAGCGAGACAGGCCAGTGCCACGGTCGAATTGTCGGTCAGTGGCATGGCGACCAGGAATGGTGCGGCTAGAAGGCTGGTGACGGCGGGAACGCCCGCTTTCCATCGGTCGTCGCCACGACCGAACGCGGCGACGATGTGACCGCCGGCGACGGTGCCCGCCGCGCCACAAATTCCAAGTGTGCCGCCGATCCAAATGCCGATCTGCCCAGGCGACCAGTGATGCACGCGCCCGAATAGGGCCGGCGCCCAGATGAATAGGGCGTTGATCGCAAAACCGGCAAAAAAGCTGCCCGCGAGACAGAACAAGTAGGAGCGCTGGCCAAACAGGAAGCGGAGCGTCGGCAGAAGCGCGTGGCCAGTGTCCCATTCGATCTTGTCAGCGGCTGTCGAGGAGGTCGGCTCGCTGATCGTGAATTTGAGCAAAAATGCGACAATCAGCCCCGGCAGCCCGGCGGCCATCAAGGCTCCCCGCCACCCGATCCATTGAGAGGCCAGGCCGCCGAACAGGATGCCGAAGAGGATGCCGAGCGGAACGCCGACGTTGAGAATGCTCAGGGCACGAGGCCGCTCGTCCTTGTCGAAATAATCGGCGATCATGGCGATCGAGGGCGCGGTGCCGGCGGCCTCTCCTATGCCGACGCCGGTTCGGGCGAGGGCAAGCTGCGAGCCCGATTGCGCGAATCCGCCGAGCAGGGTCATCAGGCTCCAGACGGCGACACCGAAGACGACGACCGGACGCCGTCCCCGTTTGTCGGCGAGACGACCAAACGGGATGCCGAGCACGGCGTAGAGCAAGGCGAAGCCGAGGCCGGCGATAAAACCCAGCGCCGTATCGGTAAGAGCGAGATCTGCCTTGATCGCGTCGAGCAGGACGTTGACGATCGACCGATCGAAATAGTT
>CBFRWL010000211.1:0-4323 GCA_965727025.1 uncultured Sphingomonas sp. | reverse complement strand
CAGACGGGGAAGATGCGTGGCAATAGCAATCGCGATCGCTCTGTTGGTATTGGTGTCGATCGCCTTCCAATTGTTTTCGCCATGGTGGCAGACCCCGCGTGCGTCCAATTGGGGATCGATCGACGATGCGCTGATGATCACGATGTGGATCTGCGGGATCGTCTTCATCGCGCTCAACCTGTTCATGGCCTGGGCGATCGTTCGCTACCGGCACAAGCCCGGCAACAAGGCGCATTACGAGCCGGAAAATGCGTCGCTCGAAAAGCGGCTGACGCTCTGGACCGGGATCGGCATCGTCGCCATGCTGGCACCGGGCCTGCTCGCCTGGCATGAGTTCGTCACCGTGCCGAAAGAGGCGACGGTGGTCGAGGCGATCGGGCAGCAATGGCAATGGAGTTATCGCTTCCCTGGGCCCGATGGCGTGCTGGGCACCGCCAGCACAAGCAATGTCACCCCCGACAATCCTTTCGGGCTCAACCCGCGCGATCCCTATGCGCGTGACGACATATTGGTGGAGAGCGGGGATCTGCATCTTCCAGTGAATCGCCCGGTGAAGCTCATATTGCGATCGAAGGATGTGTTGCACGATTTTTACGTGCCACAATTCCGCGCAAAGATGGACTTGGTTCCCGGCATCGTCACCTATTTCTGGATGAAGCCCACCAACACCGGAACCTTCGAGGTTCTCTGCGCGGAGCTTTGCGGGATGGGACATTACATGATGCGCAGCAACGTCGTCGTGGCCGACCAAAAATCGTTCGACAGCTGGCTGGCCGGGCAATCGAACTATTCGCAACTTCTGGCGCGCGCCGATGCGGCCAATACCCGTCTGGCACTCGCGCAACCCGTATCGATTGGGGATAAATGATGGCTACCGTCACAATCGCTGACGACCTGATTCCGCTGCATCACCCCCACACCTTCATTGGAAAATATGTCTGGAGCCAGGATCACAAGGTCATCGCAATCCAATATTCGCTGACCGCGATCGCGATTGGGCTGGTCGCGCTGGTGCTCTCCGTCCTGATGCGGCTGCAACTCGGCTTCCCCGACACCTTCCACTTCATCACGCCGAACAACTATCTGCAGTTCGTAACCATGCACGGCATGATCATGGTGGTTTATCTGCTCACCGCGCTGCTGCTGGGTGGATTCGGCAATTATCTGATCCCGCTGATGGTGGGCGCGCGGGATATGGTGTTCCCGTTTGTCAACATGCTGAGCTATTGGGTCTATCTGCTCGCGGTTCTCGTGCTGGCGGCGGGCTTCTTCGTGCCCGGCGGGCCCGCCGGCGCGGGATGGACGCTCTATCCGCCGCAAGCGATCCTTGAAGGAACGCCGGGGCATCACTGGGGCATCATCACGATGCTGACGTCGCTGGTGCTGTTCATCATCGGCTTCACCATGGGCGGGCTCAATTATGTGGTGACCGTGTTGCAAGCACGCACGAGGGGGATGACGCTGATGCGAATGCCCTGCTCGGTGTGGGGCATCTTCGTCGCCAGCATCATGGCGCTGCTCGCTTTCCCGGCGCTGTTCGTGGCGTCGATCATGATGCTGCTCGATCGGATCGCGGGCACGAGCTTTTTCATGCCGTCGATCGTCTCGATGGGGCAGCAACTCGGCTATCACGGCGGCAGCCCGATCCTGTTCCAGCACCTGTTCTGGTTCTTCGGCCATCCGGAGGTCTATATCGTCGCGCTGCCGGCATTCGGGATCGTATCGGATCTGATCAGTGTCCATGCCCGCAAGAACATCTTCGGTTACCGGATGATGGTGTGGGCGATCGTGATCATCGGCGCGCTGAGCTTCTTCGTCTGGGCGCACCACATGTATGTGAGCGGCATGAACCCCTATTTCGGGTTCTTCTTTGCGACCTCGACGCTGATCATCGCGGTCCCGACCGCGATCAAGGTCTATAACTGGCTGCTGACCCTATATCGCGGCGACATCCACCTGCGCGTGCCGATGCTGTTCGCGATCGGCTTCCTGTTCACGTTCATCCATGGCGGACTGACCGGCTTGTTCCTCGGCAATGTCTCGGTCGATGTGCCGCTCAGCGACACGATGTTCGTCGTCGGCCATTTTCATATGGTGATGGGGGTCTCGCCGATCCTGGTCATCTTCGGCGCCATCTATCACTGGTATCCGAAGATCACTGGCCGGATGTGGAATGAGACGCTCGGCAAGATCCATTTCTGGATCACCTTCCTCGGCGTCTACGCGATCTACCTGCCGATGCATTATCTGGGCTTTCTGGGCGTCCCCCGGCGCTATTATGCGCTTGGCGATACGGCGTTCATTCCGCAATCGGCGCATAGCGCCAACGAAGCGATCACGATCGCCGCGCTGATCGTGTTCGTCGGGCAGGGCGTCTTCTTTTTCAATATGATTTGGAGCCTGTTCAAAGGTCCCAAGGCCGATGCCAATCCTTGGGGTGCTGCCTCACTCGAATGGCAGACGCCCAATACGCCGCCAGCACATGGAAACTGGGGGCCGAAACTGCCGACCGTCTATCGCTGGGCCTATGATTACAGTGTGCCCGGTGCAGCCAGAGACTTCATTCCCCAGAACGAGCCGCCGGACGGAGCGGCGCGGCATCATCCGACATGAGCATCTTCGGCAGGCTCACCGAGAAGAGTTGGGAGACGCCGGGCGCTACCGCGTATCTCGAACCGGCAGACTATCGGCCGGAGGCGGCGCGGGTGGCCCTCTGGGTCTATTTCTGTGTCGCAACGATGCTCTTTACTCTCCTGACCGCCGCTTATCTGATGCGGATGCTGTCGCACGGCGAAACCTACGAAGTCGTGCACGATTGGCATTCGATCCCCCGGCCGACGCTGCTGTGGATCAATACCGGCGTCCTGGTTCTTGCAAGCGCTGTCTGGGAAGCAGCGCGCTTTGCCGTGCAACATCAGCAGGCAGCAAAGACACGGGAATATCTGATTGCCGGCGGCGCGTTGGGCTTCCTGTTTCTGGCCGGCCAGCTTGTCGTGTGGCGGCAGCTTCATGACGCCGGCTTTTTTCTCGCGGGCCCGTCGCTGTGTCTCGGTGACTGGAGCGATCTCAACCAGTCCGTGGTGCATTTCCCTTCGTCCAATCCCGCGATCGGCTTCTTCTATCTCATCACGACGATCCACGGTCTCCACATCGGCGGGGGCCTCGTGGCGTGGGCGCGGGCGATCGGCCGCGCCATGAATGGAAGCGACGTGCACGGAATTGTGAGCTTGAGCGCTACCTATTGGCATTTCCTGCTGGTGGTTTGGCTGGCGATGTTCGGATTGTTGTTATCGACCTGATCGAAAGCGAAGTGGACCAATCATGACGCAGACCGCAGTCCAAGCGGCGGACACCGCCCATTCGCCCCCCCAGGGCGTGAACGAGTTTGCCGCAGATTGGGCCGGCGATCAGGAAGTCTTCAAGGCAGTCCATTGGGGGAAGGCCATGATGTGGATCTTCCTGCTTAGCGACACCTTCATCTTCACCTGCTTCCTCACCTCCTACATGACAATGCGATCGTCGGTGACGGTGCCCTGGCCCAACCCGAGCGCGGTCTTCGCCTTGACAATCGGGGGCCAGACCATCCCGCTGATCCTGATCGCGATCATGACCTTCGTGCTGATCAGCAGCAGCGGCACGATGGCGATGGCAGTCAATTTCGGATATCGCGGGGACCGCAGGAAAACGGCCGCGCTGATGTTCGCCACGGCGCTGTTCGGCGTGACCTTCGTCTCGATGCAGGCGTTCGAATGGCATAAGCTGATTTTTGAGGAGGGCGTGCGCCCGTGGGGCAACCCGATGGGCGCGCCACAGTTCGGCGCGAGCTTCTTCATGATCACCGGCTTCCACGGGCTGCATGTTTCGGCGGGCGTGATCATGCTCCTCATCGTCGCATCGAAGGTGCTGCGCGGCCATTACGACAAGCGCGGTTATGAGGCTGTCGAGATTGCCGGACTCTACTGGCATTTCGTCGACCTCGTCTGGGTTTTCATTTTCGCCTTCTTCTATCTTTGGTGAGGAGCAGCCGATGGACCGCCTGACCGAACACCCCGAAGCACATGCTTCCACATCGGCTCACGCCAAGGGACAGCAGCATCCGATCGGCGTCTATCTCAAGGTCTGGGGTTATTTGTTCGTGCTCAGCGCCTTGTCTTACTCGGTCGACTATTTTCATTTCGAGGGCGCACTGCGCTGGTTCCTGATCCTCACCTTCATGGTGCTGAAGGCTGGGCTCATCGTCGCGATCTTCATGCATATGGCCTGGGAACGACTTGCGCTGATTTACGCCATTCTTGTGCCGCCGCTGTGTCTGGCAACGCTGGT
>CBFRWL010000210.1:0-4336 GCA_965727025.1 uncultured Sphingomonas sp. | reverse complement strand
CCGCTAATGTGGACAACCGCGTTGGCCCGCCAGGTGGTGGCATCCTTGAAGCGATTGAAATCATCATGGCGGATTGCGGCATCGGTCGAAAGGAGCGCGCCCCAATCCGCGCGCCATTCACCGACCACAGACGTACGCGCACGCGATACATTCTTGTCCGTCGCCCCGAAATATTGCTGGTCGCGCGCGACAAAATCCTCGTCCTCGCGTTCGCCCTTCACGATCAGCATGTGTCGCGTATCGCCGAATGTCATGCGGCGGACGAGCTGCGCATCGATCAGAAAGCGATCCCCGCTATTCTGATTGAGCGGGGTAGCGCCGTCGCGGTAGCGGTTCTCGCTATGAAGATATTGGCCGCTGGTTTCGAAGCTCCACGGCGAATCATCCGAGAGCCCGAGGCGCGCCCATGCCCGGATAGCGCCGGTCGTGGTGCGGGACGCATCCGCCGTGTCCGCGCGCAGGAAAGTGACGGGATCGGTGCCATCAAATTCGCTGTCAGCGCGCACATAGCGTGCGGCCAGCCCAAGCTCTCCGTCGCTACCCGGGCGGGTTACTGCCTTCAGGCTGGCCGTGAAATTCTCGAATCCATCCTTGTCCCCCTGGCCGCCGCCAAGGATGTCGATCCCGCGATCCTTCATCCAGGACACCGACGATGTCAGGCCGCTGCTGTCGGAACCCATCGACAGCGTCGAGGACGCACGACGAAATCGTTCGCTGCCAAGCTCGCCGCTCGCCGACACGCGCGTGCCGGAAATCAGCGGGTCGGGGCTGGATAGCGCGATTACCCCGCCAAGCGCTTCCGAACCCCACAGCGCCGACTGCGGACCGGTGACGACCTCGATGCGGCCGATGCTGTCGCTATCGAGCTGCTCGAACCGGGCAAAGTTGGAGTTGGCAGGGTCGTTCAAGGCGATGCCGTCGATGAAGAGCAGGCTGTGGCGCGATTCCGCTCCCCGGATCCGGATCGCGGTGAAAGTGCCGCGGCTGCCGGAAGTCGAAACCGATACGCCCGGCGCCAGCCGGAGCAGATCGGTGACGAGCGGCGTACCCAGCGCATCGATCCGCGTTTGATCGATGATCGTGGCGGACACGGCTGCGTCCCTCACCTCAATCGGCTCAAGCGATGCGGTTACGAGGATCTCATTCGGATCGATCGCCGCACTGGCAGCGGCTGCTAGGAAAAAAGCTATTGGCATCAAGAACCTCCTGTTGACGACGAATGTCGCCACGGAGGTCCGGCGCGGCCCATTCCACGCCCAACCACGCACCGACGGCTGGACCCGGCCGGGCGCGGACGACGGCGAGGGCAGGTTCCTGACTGACGGCCGATCGGCCGAATACAGTTGCGGGCACAGCGCCGGATTGCCACCGGCTTCCCTTTCAACCGCCCCCGATCGCCATTGGCGTGGACGGCACCTTCGCTGCGGCGCCGTTATGATCGCGCCCCGGCCTTGTCAAGCAGGAGCCAAATCTGTAGAGCGCCGCCTTCATCTCCCCGGGCTGGTCGGAAACCAGCCGCAAATTGGAGCGATTCAGTGAAAAAAGGCATTCATCCCGATTATCACACCATCAAGGTGCAGATGACGGACGGGACCGTGTTCGAAACCCGCTCCACCTGGGGCGCCGAGGGCGATACGCTGCAGCTCGACATCGATCCGCTCGCGCATCCGGCCTGGACCGGCGGCAATCAGCGCCTGCTCGACAGCGGCGGTCAGGTCGCGCGCTTCAACAAGCGCTTCGGCGGCCTTACGCTCGGCAAGAAATAGGATTTACGGGCGAGGCTCGCGCTCGAGCCTCACCTTTCAACTCCCACGTCCCGTCAGGCAAAATCCTTGGCCAGCTCAGCGCGTGCTTCCGCGCTGATCACGGCAAGGTGCGGATAGCGCGCGTCATCGCACCCGATCAGGATCTGGTCCGAGCCATTCCGGAACGTAGTGATCTGATCAGGCGTGAAACCGAAACGAAGAAAATGCACCGAAGAGGTCTTGCCGTCCTCGCGGCTGCGCTCGACATCGCCTTCCGGCAGGCCCGGAACCCGCTGATCGCCCAGCTGAAAATAGAAATGCGTTTCCACTTCGCCCAGGCTGCCCAATAGCCTTGCCCGGCGGACGGGGTCTTCGATTTCGAACATCACGGTGGCGACGAGCTCACGACCCTTGGGAATCAGCGGATTATAGGCGGCGAGCTCGTCCGCGATCTGGGCCTCGCCGCCCTTTTCGATCAGGAGCATTTCCTGGATCTGAAAAAGCATCGTGTCGAAATTTTCGAAATAGAAGGTGCAATAGGGCCCCAGCGCGATCCGCCGCAGCTTCTTGATCGGGAGAAGCTGGGTACGCCGCTCCTTGCGAAGCTTGGCAAATTCGCTGTCCGGGAGCAGATCACCACGGACGACTTCGCGCTGGCTGGCCGGCATCCTAATCCTCTTGCGCTACAGCCCGTAGGCCCGGGCCATGATCTCGATCGGATGCGCCTGGCGCGGTCCGTCACCTTCGATCTCGGCTGAGACGAGTTGGCCGATATGCTTGCAGGCGAGCGGGCAATCCGAACACAGCGTCTCATTGCCCTTCTGCACCACCTGGCGCGCGGTCGGCTTGCCGACTTTTACGGCGACGTTATGGGTTTCCTTCATCACGCCGAAGGTGCCGCCATGGCCCGAGCACCGCTCGATCACGTCGACTTTCACCTCGGGAATCAGCCTCAGCATCTGCGCTGATTTGGTGCCCATATTCTGCGCGCGCGCGTGGCAGGCATGCTGAAGCGTGATGCCGCCATCGACGGACGAGAGCCCTTCGGCGAGACCATAGTCGCGCGACAGCTCCAACACATATTCGCTGATATCGCGCGTGGCAGCCGAGAGGCGCTTCACATCCTCGTTTTCCGGCAGGATCAGCGGCCATTCGAACTTGAGCATCAAACCGCAGCTTGCGGTGAGCGCGACGATGTCATGGCCTTGATCGACCAGCGGCAACAGCGCCTTCGTAACCTGCTCCGCGCGCTGCGCCACTTCAGCGATATCGCCGGCCTCAAGTTGCGGCATGCCGCAGCAGACGGGATAGGCGAAGCGCGTCTCTACGCCCTGTCTCGCCAGCACCGAAGCTGCGGCGACAGCCGTATCAGGATGGTTATAATCGACGAAACAGGTCGCATAGAGCGCAACCTTGCGCTTGCCATAGGCCGGTCCAGCCGGATCGGGCTGGGGCGGGGGAGTAAGACGCGCCGCCGCCGTCTTCGCATAATATTTCGGAAGTTCGGCGTTGCGATCGATGCCCGCGACGCCTTCCAGCATGGCGCGCATCGGCTTGTTCTCAAGCTTCGTCGCCCAGTTGGCGAGCCCGGCAACCGGGCGCGCCAGCTTGCCGTTGCGATCGGTTTCGCCGAGCTGCTCGCGAACGAATTGACCGCCCTTTGCCTTCCGCTGGGCCGCGCGATGGCGCAGGATCAAGTGCGGGAAGTCGACATTCCATTCGTGGGGCGGCACATAGGGGCATTTGGTCATGAAGCACATGTCGCACAGCGTGCAGGCCTCATCGACCTTGGCGTAATCGGCCTTGGCGACCCCGTCGATCTCTCCCGTCGGCCCTTCGTCGACGAGATCGAACAAGCGGGGAAAGCTGTCGCAGAGATTGAAGCAGCGCCGACATCCATGACAGATGTCGAACACCCGCTCCATCTCCGCCTCGACCTTCTCAAGGTCGTAAAACTCCGGATCGCGCCATGCGATGGGGTGACGGAAGGGCGCCTCAAGGCTGCCCTCCCGTGCGCCCTCCTTCGGGGGCGTGCTGCTCATCTATCCGGCGAACGGATCAGAGCTGATCGAGCGCACGCTGGAAACGGCCGGCATGACTGCGCTCGGCCTTTGCGAGCGTTTCAAACCAGTCCGCAATCTCCTCATGGCCTTCCTCACGCGCGGTCCGCGCCATGCCGGGGTACATGTCGGTATATTCGTGCGTTTCGCCGGCGATCGCAGCCTTCAGATTGGCCGAAGTCTCTCCGATCGGAAGGCCGGTCGCGGGGTCGCCGACCGATTCCATGAATTCGAGATGGCCATGAGCATGGCCGGTTTCACCCTCGGCGGTCGAACGGAACACGGCGGCCACATCATTATAGCCCTCGATGTCGGCCTTTTGTGCGAAATAGAGGTAACGGCGGTTCGCCTGGCTTTCTCCGGCGAACGCAGCTTTCAGATTTTCAAGTGTCTTGCTGTTGGCGAGCGACATGACATCCTCCTAAGACAGAGCCTTCCTCGTGAATGGCCTTTTTAGACCATTTCAAAGGAAGGAGTAGCTGTCCCCAATTGCCCAGTCTAATCGATTAATTTCATGCCATTGATCGACAA
>CBFRWL010000209.1:0-4374 GCA_965727025.1 uncultured Sphingomonas sp. | reverse complement strand
TCCTCAGGGCGAGCCGATCGGAGTCGCTGGGATAGACCCGGCGCACGCGCACTCTCGCCACCCCCTGTCGCGTGATGCCGAGTTGCTCGGCTGCCTGATGAGAGAGATCGATGATGCGATTGGGCACGAACGGCCCGCGATCATTGATGCGGACGAGCACCGTGCGGCCGGTATCGAGCGCGGTGACCTCGACATAACAAGGCAAAGGCAAGGTCTTATGCGCCGCGCCCACCATGTTCATGTCATAGATCTCGCCATTGGCGGTGGGTCCACCGTGAAAGGCATCGCCATACCAGGAAGCGTAGCCGACCTCGTCATAGCCTGCCTCGTCCGCAGGATAGTACCAGATCCCTCCCACCTGATATGGCTTGCCGATCTTCACCGGTGTGTCGGAAACGGGCCCTCGGTGAACGGGCGGTGCGGAACTCGTTTGAAGACTGGGGCGGCCGCCACACGCAGCAAGCGTCAGCATGAGCAACAACGCTGCGACAGATGCAAACCGGTCATACCCGCCAACCGGCCTCTCAACCCTTGATAGCATCCGCCAACAACCCCACTGACAGCGCATAGAAATTCGAACAATTATAATCGAGGATCACGCGGTAATTGCTCGTCAGCAGATAGGCAGTCTGGCCGGGACCATCCGGCTCGAGCAGGCTCGCCATCTCGCTGTCGGCAGGAACATTTCCGCCCATGATCTGGATGCCGCGCGTGCGCCACTCGCCGACGGAAAGCCATTTGCTGTGCCGCGCATGCACGCGCGGGCAGCGAGGCGAGACAATCCGTGACACGAGACCCGAACGGTCGAGGTCAGGCGGTACGCGAACCGCCACACCCCAAGGAACGTTCGGCTTCCAGCCAGCATTGACGAGGTAATTGCCGATCGACGCGAGCGCATCCGCTTCGCTGTTCCAGATGTCGGATCTGCCGTCGCCGTCGCCGTCGCGCGCCAGCCGCAGATAGACGCTCGGCAGGAATTGCGGATAGCCGGTAGCACCCGCCCAGCTGCCTTTTAGCTCATCGCGCGGAATACCGCGATCGATCAGCTTCAGTCCGGCGATGAATTCGGGAACGAACAGGTCGCGGCGTCGCCCCTCGAAAGCCAGCGTCGCCAGGGAGCCGAGCAGGTCGAAATTACCGGTAAAGCTGCCATAGCCGGTCTCGTGGCCGTAGATCGCCATCATGACGGCCTCGGGCACCCCGGTCGCGGCCTCGACTCGCGCGAGCTGCGGCCGGAGCATGAGGTAACGGCTCCTGCCCCGATCGATCAGGTCCGGGGTGACATGCTTATCCCGGTAAGGCGCGAACGCCGGTATGGTCGGGGCCTGGCTGGGGTCACCGCCCGGTTGAGAGCGATCGAGCACGATCACGCGGGGATTGAAGCGCAGCGTCGGCACAGTGCTGTCGAAGGTGGCCGGGCTCACGCCCTGGGATATCGCCTGCGTACGCAAACCCAATATGAACGCCTGGAAGGCCGACTGCTCGACATCGGGATCCACCTGCGCGGTGGCGGTGCCTGTGGCGATAGCCGCCACTGCCAGCACCCCCAACAGGAATTCCCTTATTTGACGCATGCTTACCCCTCCCCGCCATCATGGCATAGCGGACCGGGAAGGTGAATCCCCTTTTAGCGCAGCAGATGCACGGATGCGCCGAATGTCTGGGTCAGCGGCGGGGCAAGCCTGGCCGGAAGCGCTGTATGCCATGGTCGCAAACATTGCGAATGCCGGTCGACAAACCAACGGTTATCAATGACGTACCTGAAAACGCTCCCAATCTGCATCAGACAAGCGGACATCGATTGCGAGCTTTCCGTTGCATTCTTCCTGAGAGACGATCTCGCCACGGCCGTGAAGCCAGGCGAGAGCGGCGCCGTCAGCAATGTCGAGTTCGACCGAATGAACGGCATTGCGGCTGCCCAGGCAGTCCGCGGCCTTGCGCTTGAGCGCGTCGATCCCTTCGCCGCTTAAGGCAGATGCGATGACGACATCATCCCGCCGATCGGCTTGAGCACCCAATGTCGCAGCCATATCGGTGTCAAGCAGGTCGATCTTGTTCCAAACCTCGACGACAGGCGGCCCCTTTCCTGGCTCAATGCCGATCTCCTGCAGCACCTGTGCCACGTCGTTCGCCTGGGCCTCGCTATCCGGATGAGCGATGTCCCGCACATGGAGGATCAGATCAGCAGCGGTCACTTCCTCCAGTGTCGCCCGGAACGCAGCGACGAGTTGGGTCGGAAGGTCCGAAACAAAGCCCACGGTGTCTGAAAGGATCGCCTTATCAAAACCGGGTAGCGAGATTTGCCGCATGGTCGGGTCGAGCGTCGCGAACAGCAGGTTTTCGGCCATGACGTCAGCACCGGTCAGCCGGTTGAACAGTGTGGATTTGCCGGCATTGGTATAACCCACCAGGGCGACGACCGGCCACGGCGCGCGCTGACGCCGCGCACGATGGAGGCCGCGGGTCTTGCGAACCTGTTCAAGCTCGCGCCGGATTTTGGCCATGCGGTCCCGGATGAGCCGCCGGTCGGCCTCGATCTGCGTTTCACCGGGGCCACCGAGAAATCCGAAACCGCCACGTTGGCGTTCAAGGTGAGTCCAGCTGCGCACCAGCCTGCCTGCCTGATAATCGAGATGCGCAAGCTCGACCTGAAGGCGGCCCTCGGCAGTGGCGGCGCGCTCGCCGAAAATCTCAAGGATCAAACCGGTGCGATCGATCACCTTGGCCCCGGTCGCGGTCTCGAGATTGCGTTGCTGAACCGGTGTCAGTGCCCCGTCCACCACGATCAGCTGCGCCTCGGCCATCCGCGCGGCATCGCCGATGCTGTCCACCTGCCCCGCCCCGAACAAGGTGGCCGGACGCGGATTGCGAATGCGTAGCGCTAGCTTGTCGACGATATCGAGGCCAATCGCTTCGGCAAGCCCGGTTGCTTCGTCGAGCCGCGCGTCCGCATCACGAAGCGATTCGCTCAATCCCTCCGGCAGCGCGATGATTGCTCTCGCGCCACGCGCGACGCCATCATCGTCATCGCGGTTGAATACGCTCAATCCTCTTCCGACTCCTCGTCGTCGCCCACGCCTTGGAGGTTGAGCGGACGCGACGGCTGCACGGTTGAAATCGCATGCTTGTAGACCAGCTGCGAGATGCCGTCGCGATGGAGCAAAAGACAAAAGAGGTCGAAAGCCGCCACATCGCCCTGGAGCATCACGCCGTTGACGAGGAACATCGTCACGGGCTCTCCCGAGTTCCGCGCTGCCGTCAGGAATATCTCCTGCAACAGCACCGGCTTTCGACTGCCATTCTCGTCAAAGTCCATATTGATGGGATGCGCAGGCATCACCGTCGAAATCGCATGCTTATAGATGAGCTGCGATTGACCGTCGCGGCGCAACAGCACCGAGAAATTATCGAACCAGGTGATGATGCCCTGGAGCTTCACGCCTTTGACAAGGAACATCGTCACGGGCGTTTTCGACTTACGAATCGAGTTCAGGAAAATGTCCTGAAGATTATTGACCTTGTCGGCCATGGCCGTCTCCGGTTCTTGGCGGGTCGTGGCCCGCATGGGCGCCTTTGCCTGGCGTCGTGCACCTGACGCCTTATGCGCCGGTGCAACGGTTGTACCGCACTGCAGCGAACTCGTCTAGCTCAGTGTTCCTCTTCTTCACCTCGTGCATCGGAGAGGCCAAGCATCTTGAGTTTGCGATGCAGCGCCGACCGCTCCATGCCGATGAAACTCGCCGTTCGCGAGATGTTTCCCGAAAAACGCCGAATCTGAACGCGCAGATATTCGCGTTCGAAGCTTTCGCGCGCTTCACGAAGCGGCGTGGACATTAGCGCCCTGCTTCCGTCGCTATTGCCGATATGCGGCTGATCGCTCGCAACCTCCGCGGGCAACATGTCGAAATCGATTCGCGCGAGCCGGTCACCTGGAGCAAGGATGATCGTGCGTTCGATCACGTTTCGCAGCTGGCGAACATTGCCGGGCCATTCATGCGCCTGCAGCGCCGCCATCGCATCTTCCGATATCGCCGGCGTCGCCACGCGCCGCTCGCTGGCAAAACGGGCCACGAAATGCTCGCTCAGGGCAACGATGTCTTCGCGGCGATCAGCCAATGCCGGCAAGGCAATCGGCACGACATTGAGCCGGTAAAACAGATCCTCGCGGAACCGGCCCGCGGCAATTTCATCCGCCAACCGGGAAGCCGTCGCTGAAATCACGCGCACGTCGACCTTCACCACCCGCTGCCCGCCGATCCGCGTAAAGCTCTGATCGGTGAGCACGCGCAGGATCTTGGCCTGCGTTGTAAGCGGCATGTCGGCGATCTCGTCGAGAAACAGAGTGCCGCCATGGGCGCGTTCCAAAAGCCCTGG
>CBFRWL010000208.1:0-4377 GCA_965727025.1 uncultured Sphingomonas sp. | reverse complement strand
GAAGTCGGCCAGCAATTCTCGGTGACGCGCGAACGCATCCGTCAGATCGAGGCGAAGGCGCTGAGGAAGCTCAAGCATCCCAGCCGCAGCCGCAAGATGCGCAGCTTCCTCGATCAATAACGGTCGTTTTTATTACGCCGGGCGCGTCGTCGCCTGGTTATGCGAGCGAGGCGCGGTTCGGGCGATCATCCGGGCGACCGTCTCCTGAAGAACAGTTCGACGTAAATTATTCTTAATATTGATTAATCCCTTGTGCCATTTTGGGACAGATTAGATTGATAGGTCTTAGGATAGGTCAATACATCGCTAACGCGCGGTAAACCGCAATTTTACGCGCTTTGATATATGTCTCCATGCCAACCGGGACTCGGCGTTTTTGAGTTCTGTCACGGAGGGAACATGTCATCGACTGCAACGGAATCGGCAAGGGTGAGCGGGATGGCTGATCTGCTGTCTGCGCTGATGCAAGCCGATGGCAGCGCCCGGCATGGCTTCGTGACCACGCACAGCCGTAGCATGGGCGCCGAATCCGGCCGCAGCCTGTGCGATGCCGTGCATCATCTGAGCGGGCTGTATGGCCGCCATCCCGGCCTCGCTGACATCGTCAACGGGCGCGATCAGCATCCCGGCATTCGCGACTGGATCGCAGCAGCGGTCGATGGTTTCGCACGCGAACGGAATTATTTGAATCGTGTCGTCGTCGCATCGGGCCCGCTTCCCAGCACGCCGGGTCAGGCCGAAAGCGAAGCAGCGGCACTGGCGCAACGCCACGCGATCGAAATGCTCGCGAAATCCGATCGCGTGGGTTGTGCGCTGGGTGCGTGTATGGCGACCGCGCTGGATTGGCGTGCCATCCGCAGCGTGATCGATGCAGCCGCACGACGCTTCAGCATCGAGCCGCCTACCCTTCTCGTCCCCAGGATCGAGGAAACGCTGCAGGCCGCGGCAGATGCCGCCACGAGCGTCGGGGTAGAACGAGCGCTCTGTTTCGGCGCGCAACAGATCCTGGTTCAACACCGTGGATTGTGGGACTTGCTGGAAGCCCGCGAGATCGCCCGCCGCGAAAGCTGACCGGAGCCCGCTAGCGCCTCATTGGAAAATTGTTGAGGATCCCTCGGAAGCGCTGAATACGTCTTCCGTTGAGCCAGCGACGCCGAGGTCCTGTTCGGCGCCCTTCCAGACACATCTCGCCCGAAACGGGACGATGTGCCTATTTCCTCGATGTGCATTCAAGGCGCATGCTTGCGCTTGTTCCGCGGCGCTTTTAACTGCCATGGGCTTGGCAGAAGGACATTCTATGCGCTTTGAAGGAACGAGCGACTATGTGGCGACCGATGATCTGAAGGTCGCCGTCAATGCCGCGGTGACGCTGCGCCGTCCTCTGCTCGTCAAGGGCGAGCCCGGGACGGGCAAGACAGTACTCGCCCATGAGATCGCGCGTGCCATGAACGCGCCGCTGCTGGAATGGCACATCAAATCGACCACCAAGGCGCATCAAGGCCTTTATGAATATGATGCGGTGGCGCGCCTGCGGGACGGCCAGCTTGGCGATCCGCGCGTTCACGACATCAAGAATTATATCAAGCGCGGCAAACTGTGGGATGCGTTCACCAGCCCGACGCTGCCCGTGCTTTTGATCGATGAAATCGACAAGGCGGACATCGAATTCCCCAACGACCTCCTGCAAGAACTCGATCGCATGTCTTTCGACGTTTACGAGACCGGGGAGACTATCGCTGCACGTGAACGGCCCGTGGTGGTCATCACTTCGAACAATGAGAAGGAGCTACCCGACGCTTTTTTGCGCCGCTGCTTCTTCCACTACATCTCATTTCCGGATCGCGAAACTATGCAGGCGATCATCGACGTTCATTTTCCTGGCATCCAGAAAATACTTGTCTCGCGCGCGCTCGATATCTTCTACGATATTCGTGACGTTCCGGGCCTCAAGAAAAAGCCGTCCACCAGCGAGTTGCTCGATTGGCTGAAGCTGCTGCTTGCGGAAGACATGCCGCTCGATGTTCTTCAGTCGCGCGATCCGCGCAAGGCAATCCCGCCGCTACATGGTGCGCTGCTCAAGAATGAGCAGGATGTCATGCTATTCGAGCGGCTGGCATTCATGGCGCGGCGTCAGGGAAACTGAGTCACAACAAAAGCAGGAGAGAGTAAATGGGCTTTTCGCTCTATGAGGCAGTCATCCCGACTTACCAACAAATTCTCCACGCGACCGAAAAGCTGCTGGACAAAGCCGAGCAATGGCGCAGCGAGACGCAGACAAGCGAGTGGGATGTCATCGACGCCCGGATCGCTCCGGACATGTTTCCCTTCGGCTATCAAATAAAATCGCTCGCGGTACACTCCATCGGCGCGATCGAGGGGGTCCGCCGCGGCCAATTCGCGCCTGACATGACGCCTTGGCCAGAAACGATGGACGGTTTGAAAGCGCGGGTCTCGCAAACCGCACAAGCGCTTGACGAGCTGACGCCCGCGGAGGTGAATGGCTTCCTAGGCCAGGAGATGTGCTTCTTGTTCAAGGACCATCGGATGGAATTTAAAAGCGCAGAAGCATTTCTGATGTCCTTTTCGCTTCCGAACTTCATGTTCCACGCGACCACGGCCTACGATATCCTGCGAATGAAGGGATTGACCATCGGCAAGCGCGATTTCCTGGGCAAGATGGCGCTTAAAGGCTGACACTGCTCACGCTCAGCCTGCAGGCGCGGTCGAACACGGCTTCGAACATGTGGCGGTCGAGCCGCCCGGTATTCTGGTTGTAGCGCGAGCAATGATAGCTATCGATCAGACAAATGCCCGATGGGAATCGGTGCTCGGCGAGGTGTGCAAATCGATATTTCGGTAGCTTGCCGCCGAGCACCTTCACAGTGGATTGATGTGCGATCTGGCCGAGCGCAATCACCACCCGAAGCTGCTGCAGTTCGTCCAACGCGCGCTCCAGGAATGGGCGGCAGCTGTGGACCTCGGCGGGGCTGGGCTTGTTCTGCGGGGGAACGCATCGCACCGCATTGACGATCATCGCTCCCTTCAACTGCAACCCATCCTCGGCGGATGCCCCATAATCGCCCTTCGCAAGCCCGTATTTGATCAGCGTTTCGTATAGCAGCACGCCGGAGTAATCGCCCGTGAAAGGACGGCCGGTCCGGTTGGCCCCCTGGAGGCCCGGCGCGAGGCCGATAACCGCGAGCCATGCGTCGTCGTCGCCGAAGCTGGGGACCGGAGCATTGAACCAAGCCGGATGAATGCGCCGCTGTTCTTCACGAAAGTCGACCAGCCGCGGGCAAACAGGGCAATCCCGTGTCGGCTCACAAGGGCTGGCGATCTTCACCGCTCATCGATAGGCGTTTGCGCATGAGCAAGACAAGCTATGTCGTCGCCTTGGGCTCCAATCGTCGCCACCACCGCTATGGAGCGCCCCGCCGGGTCCTCCTCGGCGCAGTGGCAAGTCTGGGAAAGATCGAAGGTATAAAGGTCTTGGCTACGGCTCCCATTATCATCACCGCGGCAGTTGGCCCAGCGGGCCGAAGCTTCGCGAACACGGCATTGCTGCTGCGCTCCCGCAAGAATCCAGAGGAGCTTCTAGCCGAACTGAAAATTCTGGAGCGCAGCTTTGGCCGAAGGCGGGGCCGGCGATGGGGAGCGCGGGTTCTGGATCTCGATATCATCCTCTGGTCAGGTGGAATGTGGGCAGGACCCCGCCTGGCCATCCCCCACCCTGCCTATCGTGATCGCAGCTTCGTGCTCGATCCACTGCTTCATATCGTTGCGGATTGGCGAGATCCGTGCAACGGACTCTCCGTAAGGAATATTCGTGCGCGGCTGATGAAGCCTAAGCCGGTTGACCATCCCCGATGCGCCTTCTAGGGGAGCGCCTTGGTGCGGGTCCGTAGCTCAGTCGGTAGAGCAAGCGACTTTTAATCGAGAGGTCCCGGGTTCGAATCCCGGCGGACCCACCATCCAGCCAAGTGGCGGCCCGAACGTCGATAATATGCGGTTAAGCGCATTTCGACATCTCAGATAAACTCTGCTGTGACATGCTGTGAACACCATCGGGAGTAGTTTATCGTGAGTGCCATCGTTCCAGTTGCCAGTGTGAGCGGCGTAACGCCGGCTATCGCTCGGCCGCAGGCCGAGCGGGCCAACGCTGCAAGCAATGCGCCGTCCGGCGTCATTGCGCACCCCGTAAAGCATGTCGAGCCGATCCGTTATTATGGCGGCATCGACGGGATGAACGCCACGAACCTTATCGTTGCCCTCCAGTCCAACGGCACGACAACCGGCCCCTATTCGGTACGGCCCGCCACTGAACCCGACGTTCCCCCGACGATCATCGATCGCGGCGCCTAACAGTAAAGAATCTTC
>CBFRWL010000207.1:0-4379 GCA_965727025.1 uncultured Sphingomonas sp. | reverse complement strand
TAATAGATCGCGTCGTCGCGCTGCATCAGCAGATCGAGGCTCGCCATATAGGCGGCCATGTCGCCGTCCGGCGGCGACACCACCGTGGTCGACCAGCCCATGACATGATCGCCGGTGAAAAGAGCGGCGGCTTGAGGCAGTTCAAAGCAGAGATGGTTCGAGGTATGACCGGGGGTCGCAACGGCCCTGAGCGTCCATCCTTTTCCTCCGATCGCCTCGCCATCGCCGAGCACCCGATCGGGCGCATATTCGACATCGAACGCCGCATCGGCGCGGGGGCCGCTGTCATCGAGCGCGAGCGGCGCGCAGCCGATGATCGGCGCCGCCGTGCGCTGCTGGAGCGGGCGGGTGGCGGGGCTGTGATCGCGATGCGTGTGGGTGCAGACAAGCGCGACAACCGGCGCGCCGCCAATCGCTTCGACGACGGCATCGACATGCGGTTCCAGATCGGGACCGGGATCGATCACGGCGACCCCGTTATCGTCCCCCACGATGTAGGTTTGCGTGCCCCAATAGGTGAACGGCGAAGGATTGTCCGCGAGCACCCGCCGCACCAGCGGATGGAGCTTCACGACACGATCTGGGCGCGGTTCACTCATGGTCGGCTAAGATCCTGATACGAGATTATTCGCTGTCGGCACGGTTTACAGTCGCTGATAGTGTTAATTGCAGCGAAACCATCATCTTCCCAGCTTTTTCGCCTTGGAGCGGTTTTGGCACGGCATCTGCAAAGATAGAGCTGTTCCCTTGTTCCGTCCCGGCGGCGGTCCGGTTAAACCAACCTCGACCGCCGCCACCCGGAAACAGTCTCCAACCGACTTCAATTGGCCGCGGCGACGCCCTTTTCCGCCATCAGCTCGGCCAGTTCGCCGGTTTCGTACATCTCCATCATGATGTCCGATCCGCCGATGAACTCGCCTTTCACATAGAGCTGCGGAATGGTCGGCCAATCCGAGAAGCTCTTGATGCCCTGGCGGATCGCCTGATCCTGCAGGACATCCACGGTGGCATATTCGACGCCGAGATGATCGAGGATCGCGATCGCCCGGCTCGAGAAGCCGCATTGGGGAAAAAGCGGCGTGCCCTTCATGAACAGCAGCACGTCCGCTGCCTTCACCGCTTGGTCGATCCGTGCGTGCACATCGTCAGTCATTACAAACTCCTCAATCGGGCGCGCTGGTCGTCAGCTGGAGCGCGTGCAGCACACCGCCCATCCTGCCACCGAGCGCTTCATAGACACGTTGATGCTGGCGCACCCGCGGTATGCCGCGGAAGCTTTCCGATACCACCCGCGCCGCATAATGATCGCCGTCTCCGGCGAGGTCGGTGATCTCCACCCGCGCATCCGGAATTGCCTGGCGGATCATCGTTTCAATCTCTTCGGCCTGCATCGGCATCTGGGTAAACCTATTTCGCTTCGAGCAGCTGCCGCCGCGCTTCGATCAGCTTGTCGTCCAGCGCGCCGCGAATGCGGCTCTCGTCGATCTCGACATTGGCGGAAATGAGATCGCCAAGCAGCTTACGCACGATATCGTCATCGCCCGACTCTTCGAAATCGGCCTGCACGACGGCCTTGGCATAAGCGTCGGTCTCAGCGGCGTTCAAGCCCATGAGCTTTGCGGCCCACTCACCGATCAGTCGGTTTCGGCGCGCCGTGATGCGGAAAAGCATCTCCTGATCATGGGCGAACTTGCTTTCGAATGCGCGCTCACGATCGTCGAAAGTCGTCATCGTCATCCCTTTCCGCTTCTTCATCGAAGATAAGAAGCTACCGTCGAGGTTGCAACGCGTTCAGGCGCCCATTTCAAGCAGCGAGCCAGGGACGATCGGAGGCGATGTTGTTTTCGTAAACTTCTATCTTGTGGTTCGCGGCGAGCGTGAGGCCGATCTCATCCGTCCCATCAAGCAAGCAGTCCCGCCGAAACGGGTCCATCTCAAAGGTGAAGCGGTCCTGAAACGGAGTGGTGACGGTGCAGGTCTCAAGATCGATGGTGATCGGATCGGTCTTCGCCACTTCGAGCAGCCGATCGACTGCCGCCTGCGGCAACACCACCGTCAGGATACCGTTCTTGAATGCGTTGCCTGAAAAGATGTCGGAAAAGCTGGGTGCGATGACGGCTGTCACGCCCAAATCGTTGAGCGCCCAGGCGGCATGCTCGCGGCTCGACCCGCAGCCAAAATTGTCGCCGGTGATGATAATCGGCGAACCCTGGTAAGCTGGATCGTCGAAAACATTGCCTGGCTCGGCCCGGATCGTCTCGAATGCGCCCTTCCCCAAGCCCTTGCGGGTGATCGTTTTCAGATAATGTGCCGGAATGATGACGTCGGTGTCGACATTCTTGCGGCCGAGCGGATAGGCGCGGCCGTGAACCTGTTTGATCGGGTCCATCAGCGTCCTCCCATCAGTTCGCGCACATCGCTGAAGCGGCCGGTCACGGCGGCGGCGGCGGCCATTGCCGGTGAAACGAGGTGCGTCCGCGCACCCGGCCCCTGCCGGCCGACGAAATTGCGGTTGGAGGTGGAAGCGCACCGCTCGCCCGCCGGCACCTTGTCCGGGTTCATCGCCAGGCACATCGAGCAACCGGGCTCCCGCCATTCGAAGCCGGCTTCAGTGAAGATCCGATCCAGGCCTTCGCGCTCGGCCTGCCGCTTCACCAGCCCCGAACCGGGCACGACCAGCGCCTGACGGATGCCATCAGCTACCTTGCGCCCCCGGACCACCTCGGCAGCCGCACGCAGATCCTCGATCCTGCTGTTCGTGCAGGAGCCGATGAAGATGTGCTCGACGGGCACGTCCTGCATGCGAGTACCGGGTACCAAGCCCATATAATCAAGCGATTTGCGCGCCGCTTCCTGCTTGGCAGGATCCGCGAAGCTCATCGGATCGGGTACGGAGCCGGTGATCGCGACCACATCCTCGGGGCTGGTGCCCCAGGTGAGGTTCGGCGCAATATCGGCGCCGTTCAGGGTCACAACCGCGTCATAGCGCGCGCCGGGGTCTGTCGGCAGCGTCTTCCACCATGCAACGGCCTTTTCCCAGTCTTCGCCTTGCGGGGCCATGGGGCGGCCTTTCAAATAGCTGTAGACCGTTTCGTCGGGAGCGATCAGGCCGGCGCGCGCGCCGCCCTCGATCGACATGTTGGAAACGGTCAACCGGCCTTCGACCGACATCGCGCGGATCACATCACCAGTATATTCGATGACATAGCCGGTGCCGCCGGCGGCGCCGATCTTGCCGATGATCGCCAGCACCACATCCTTAGGCGAAACGCCGAAGCCGAGCGTGCCATCGACCCGAATTTCCATCGTCTTGGACTGTTTGAGCAGCAAGGTCTGCGTCGCCAGCACATGTTCCACTTCGGACGTGCCGATGCCGAACGCCAGCGCCCCAAGCCCGCCATGCGCGGACGTATGGCTGTCCCCGCAGACGATCGTCGTGCCCGGGAGAGAAAACCCCTGCTCAGGCCCGACGACGTGCACGATGCCCTGTTCAGGCGCGATCGCATCGATGTAGCGAATGCCGAATTCGGGCGCGTTTCGCTCCAGCGCGGCGAGTTGCTGCGCCGATTCCTGATCCGCAATCGGCAAACGCCTGCCTTCCGCGCCGACCCTGGGGGTCGTCGGCAGATTATGATCGGGAACAGCCAGGGTGAGATCCGGGCGACGTACCTTGCGCCCCGCCACGCGAAGGCCTTCAAAAGCCTGCGGGCTCGTCACTTCATGCACAAGGTGACGATCAATGTAGATCAGGCAGGTGCCGTCATCCCGCCTGTCGACGACATGCGCATCCCAAATTTTTTCATAGAGCGTGCGGGGCTTGCTGGACATCTCGCGCGCATTAACGGCTTTTTCTCACCAGTTAAAGAGCCCGCGCCTGATCCACGATCGGGCTCCCGCCACAATGAGTTCCCCGCGCTTTTGCAGGCCGCGCGGAACGCCGACGTACAGGCAAAAACTCATTTCGCATGGTTAACGAGTCTGGAACCATATTTGGGTAAATTTTCGTATTCTATTTCTGCGAAAACCGCACGGATGAGAAAATGTGAGAGGCCTGAGGATGAGCAGCGTTCGAGACAGATTGGCTGAGCCATTTTTCCGAACTTCGCCGCAAGGATCGGACGATGGTTCGGTCCGACGTTGGCCAACCCGAAATTAACCAATCAGGAACCCATTTATCTTAAGCCGGAGCTAAGCAGGCTCTCCATTGCAAGCCCTGCAACAACAAAGGGGTCGTTCGAGATGATGCATTGGTACCGTAAATATCCGCCGATCCGGCGTAAGCTGACCATAGCCTTCGGCTTCATGGCAGGGATCATTATCCTCTGCATGGCGACGGCATTCTGGCTCCATTCGCATCTTTCAAGTGCGGTGGAGGATAG
>CBFRWL010000206.1:0-4396 GCA_965727025.1 uncultured Sphingomonas sp. | reverse complement strand
CCTCGCGCCTGGGCGATCCCGCTCAACTGATGGCAGCCGCCGCAGCCATAGCCTTCGAACAGGGCGCGCCCGCGCTCGGGATCGCCGCCCGTCAACGCCGCGACGCGAACATGAAGATCATGCTCGCGCCGTTCCTTGAGCGTCCATCCGGTGCCGGCCAGCGCAAGCAATCCCAACAAGGAGACAGACGCAATTCCCCAACGCGCGCTA
This sequence comes from uncultured Sphingomonas sp., assembly GCA_965727025.1. Lineage (GTDB taxonomy): Bacteria > Pseudomonadota > Alphaproteobacteria > Sphingomonadales > Sphingomonadaceae > CANJQJ01. The sequence goes on along the minus strand of CBFRWL010000206.1, from coordinate 4,186 downwards.
AGCCGCATGGCGCCGCTCCGTGGTTTGCAAATAACGGCCGAGGATGAACAGGGCGGCGCCGGCGTGCACAAGCCCGCCCGGAATCCACATGAGCAGCCCTGCGAGCTGCTGGTCCTGCTGGGGCGTGAGGCCGAACGGCGCCATGCCCATGGCCGCATAAACGGCATACCAGGGGCTCGAGGAGAGCGCCATCAGAGCGCCCAGCGCACCGCCCACCAGCGAGGTGACGAACAGGCACATGGCCGCGGTGGTGGGCCGTGCGCGCGCAACTGCCCACCAGAACAGCAATGCCGAGAACAGGAAGCAAAGATGCTGTGCCACATGCCATGCCGGATGTTCGAGCGCGCGATCAAACAAGGCAGGCGCATGCCAGAGCCACATGGCCAGCCCTTGCAGCAGCGTCGCGATCACTGGATCGCTGAGCACGCGCCACGGGGAGGCGAAGAACCTTGCACGGCCGAGATTGGTCAGCGCCTGCCGCCCATCCCGAGGGAACGCCCACAAAAAGGTGGCGATCGGGGTCGACAGTGCAAGCAGAGGCGCCGCGACGAGCATGATAATTTCATGTTCGATCATGTGGAGCGTGAAGGAACGCTCACCCGCCTCATGCAATGGAGAAACCACGGCCAGCGCCAGCAGGAGCCACCCGCCGGCGAACAACACCGCATTGCGCAGCAGCCCCTGACGTCCTCCTTTCGCCCGCCGAAACAGCCTCGCGAAGCCCAGTCCATAACACCCAGCGCTCAAGCCGAGCGGCACCGTTACCCCCGGATCCCAGGTCCACGATATGGTCTCGGCGGCATGGCTATGCCCCGCATGCGCCCAGGCGGGCGCGGCTATCATCAGCAGCAGCAATGCCGCCAGCCTCACCATGCCAGGCACGCCGGGATGATGAACGCGGCCAGCGTTTGCAGCACGATCGCCATCAGGAATAGGGCGGCCGCCATCAGGCTCATGCCGGCAATGAAGCGGCGGCTCCCGGCGACGGGCTGGTCATCGGCAGCGTCCGAACTACGCCACACTGCGTAGGACTGCCATGCGCCACCCGCGAGGATAAGCGCGCCGGCGAGCCCGACGCCGAGCACGAAGAAAGGATGGCCGACGCTGCAATCGTCCTGGATCGAATCCGAACCGATCTGATGCGTCAGCGCCCAGCCGCAAGCACCGCCGATCAGGCCAGCCCAAGGCGCGAGCATGTCGCGCACCCGCTGCAGCGCCTCAGCCAATGAGGCCTCCTTGGGTCATGCGCGGCACCCAGTAGATCACCACGTAAAGCGGAATCCAGCTCAGCACCACGAAGTGCCAGTAGAGCCCGTTTTCGCTGACATCGACGAACCGGCGCCCCTCGCTGCCATGGTCCGTGAACATCAAGGCCGCGAGCACGAGCGTATCCACCCAATCGGTCAGCAAATGAGTGGTATGGAGCAGCAGCAGCGCCCACAGGATCGAACCATAAGCGTTGCGATCCCAGCCGATGTTCAGATTGGCGAATTCGAACCCGCGCAGGACAAACAATGGGATCACGACGATGCTCATGATCACCAGCCCGATCCGCGTATCCCGGAGCCTATGTTCCTCGGCGGCCTTCTTCACCCAGACATTGGGGATTTCGGACAGCACCATCACGATCAGCGTCAACGTGCCCCACAGCAGCTTGGGCGGCAGCGCACTCGGGGGCCAGAGCTGTTCCTGGCTCATCAGAAAGAAATAGGCGGCAATCGCGAGCGCGAAGCCCGTGCCCTCAATCAGCATGAAGCCGACCACGCCCCACCAGGTGAGGCTGCGTGTGCCGAAGGCATGCGTCGGCAGTTCCGAAAGGTCGCGGGTGAAGTGGACGGGCAGCGTCATTCGATCACCGGCTCGGCTTCAGGAGGGCCTTTCGGCCAGAACCAGACGATCAACGCGATCGCGAGCGGAATCGCGCCCCAGACAATTGCCCAGGGATTGAAGATCGAGCCGATGAACAATGCGGTGAGCGCGATCGCCGACAGCAGCGGCCAGATCGTCGGCAAAGGCGAAGGCTCGCGAAGATCCGGCTCGGCATCGATCGCGGTGGTAAGCAGGAGTTCGCGGTCCTCGACGCGCAAGCCGGTCACGACCGCCAAGGTGCCGCCCGCATCCCAGAGCGGCGTGCGGCCCTCGACCACCGGAATATGTGCGAAATTATAGGGTGGCGGCGGTGACGGCACCGCCCATTCCAGCGACGAGGCCTCCCAGGGATTCGAGCCCGAGAGCAGGCCTTTGCGATAGCTGACGATTGCGTTGGCCATGAACAGCAACAACGCCGAGGCGAAGACGAAAGCTCCGATGCTGGAGATCATGTTGAGCATGTTCCAGCCGATGTCGGACGGATAGGTGTAGACCCGGCGCGGCATCCCCATCAGCCCAGTGAAGTGCATGGGGAAGAAGGTGAGGTGGAAGCCGATGAAGCCGATGACGAAGGAAAGCTTGCCAAGCGTCTCGTCCATCATCCGGCCACTGAACTTTGGAAACCAGAATGTGATCGCGCCGAGCAGCGGGAACACCGCCCCGCCGATCAGCACATAATGAAAATGAGCGACGACGAAATAGGTGTCATGAAGCTGCAGGTCGAGCGGAACGCTCGCCACCATCACGCCGGTCAGGCCGCCGATCACGAAGGTGATGATGAAGCCGATCACCCACAGCATCGGCACGGTGAAGCGCGGGCGGCCCGCCCACATCGTCGCGATCCAGCAGAAGATCTGCACCCCGCTCGGCAGCGCGATCATCATGCTCGCGGCGGTATAGAAGCTGTAGCCCAGCCGGGGCAGCCCGGTCGCGAACATGTGATGAACCCACAGGCCGAAGGCGAGGATGCCGATCGAAACCAGCGCCAGCACCATCGCCGCATAGCCGAAGACGGGCCGTCGCGTGAATGTCTCGGTGATCTGGCTCACGAAGCCGAGCGCGGGTATGAAGATGATATAGACCTCGGGATGGCCGAAGAACCAGAAGAGATGCTGCCACAGCAGCGCATCGCCCCCCTCGGTCGGGTTGTAGAACTGGGTGCCGACGAGCCGGTCGGCAATCAAGAAGCTTGACGAGAGCATCACCGCCGGCATCGCGAAGATCACCATCAGGCTCGTCACCAGCACGCCCCAGGCGAAGAGTGGCATGCGGTTGAGCGACATGCCGGGCGCGCGCTGCTTCATGATCGTGGCGACCAGCTCGACCGAGGTCGCCAGCGCCGCCACTTCGGTGAAGGTGATCATCTGCGCCCAGAAATCGGTGCGCTTGCCGGGCGAAAATTGCGGCCCGGCCAAGGGAACATAGGAAAACCAGCCTGCCTCCGGCCCGACGTTGAACAGGAACGCCACCCAGATCATGATTCCGCCGAACAGGAAGACCCAGTAGCTGAAGGCATTGAGGCGCGGGAAAGCGATGTTGCGCGTGCCGAGCATCAGCGGGATGATGTAGACCGCCATCGCCTCCATCACCGGCACCGCGAACAGGAACATCATCGTCGTGCCGTGCATGGAGAAGATCTGGTTGTAGCGATCCGCGCTGATCAGCCCGTTCTCGGGACGCGCGAGCTGCACGCGCATCATCAGCGCGAGAATGCCCCCAAGCACCAAGAAAACCAGCGCGGTGAAGATGTAGCGCCGCCCGACGAGCTTGTGATCGACTGTGGTGAGCCAGCCCCAGAAGCCCGGCTGCGTGCACCATGTCAGCGAAAGGCGCTCGTGCAGCGCGTCGCCGGTCAGGTCGCGGCCGTCGCGCGGAAGCGCCTTCGGATCGTCGCCGCGCCGGCTCATGACAGCGACCTCAAATAGGCGCCCAGCGCATGCAGCTTGTCCGGCGGCACCGCGAGATAAGGCATGTGATTGCCTTCCTTCATTCCTTGCGGATCGGCGATCCAGGCTTCGAGATGGCCGCGCGTATTGGGCACCGTGCCCGCGCCGATCGACGGGCGGCTGGCGAAATGGGTGAGATCGGGACCCACTGTGCCGAAGGCGGGCGTGCCGGCGATCGAATGGCAGGCGGAGCATTGATGCTCCATGAAATAGGCATAGCCCGCCTTCTCCTCCGCAGTAGCGGGCGCCTTCGCCGGCTGGAGCGATTGCGCGCGCCATTTCAGCCAGTCCGCCATCGGCTCGATCACCACGTCGAGCGCCATATGGGCATGCTGGAGTCCACAGAATTCAGCGCATTGCGATCGATAATG
>CBFRWL010000205.1:0-4426 GCA_965727025.1 uncultured Sphingomonas sp. | reverse complement strand
TCGGGCCAATCCCGATGGGCTCGAACCAGCGTTTCGGTGCGGAACGCCTGGGGCGTCTGAACCCGCACGATCGTCGTGCGGTCGATCGTATCGCCGAGCGTCTCTCCCTTGCGCGCAAGCGTGTCGACGACCGGAAGCACCGGTACGGCACCATGATCCCGCTCAAGCGCGTTGATCAGCCGATCGATGACCTCGGGGGGCACGAATGGCCGCGCGGCATCGTGTATCAGCACATATTCGCTGCGAACGGACTGGAGGCCTGCTTCCACTGAATGCCGGCGCTGCGTGCCCCCGATGACGGGCGGCGGCAGCGATCGTCCGGCCATCGCGTCTTCATATAATTCGTGATGATCTTGCCCGATTACGACCTGCACCTGGGCGATGCCGGGATGAGCAAGGAGTGAATCGACCGCGTGGGCGAGCACGCTCTTGCCCGCGATCATGCGATATTGTTTGGGTATTCCGTCACCAGCGCGGCTGCCGGAGCCTGCGGCGACCACCAATGCGGTGATATTCGTTTGCCTATCCATTGCGGCGCGCTCTATCGCGCCGCGGCCTTGCTCGCCAGCCGCTTTCGGTTTAGGTGACGTGCCGCTTTTTTAGGCAGAGGATCTTGCGACTCAAACCCATCAGCTTTGGCAATGTCACCATCGAAAATCCGGTGATATTGGCCCCGATGACCGGCGTCACCGATCTGCCGTTCCGGCGGATCGTCCGGCGCTTTGGTTCCGGGCTTAACGTCACAGAGATGATTGCCAGCCAAGCGATGATTCGGGAGACGCGCCAATCGCTGCAGAAGGCGGCATGGGCCGCTGAGGAAGAGCCGATCTCGATGCAGCTTGCCGGGTGCAGCCCGGTCGAGATGGCCGAGGCAGCCAAACTCAACGCCGATCGCGGCGCGGCTATTATCGACATCAACATGGGCTGCCCGGTCAAGAAAGTGGTCAATGGCGAGGCGGGTTCCGCCCTGATGCGCGATCTGAAGCTCGCCGCCGCGATCATCAAGGCAACTGTCGAGGCGGTTGACCTTCCGGTCACGCTCAAGATGCGGATGGGCTGGGATCATCACAGCCTCAACGCGCCTGAACTGGCTCGCATCGCCCAAGATCTCGGCATCCGCATGATCACCGTCCACGGCCGAACGCGCTGCCAGATGTACAAAGGCAATGCCGACTGGGGCTTTGTTCGGAAGGTAAAGGAAGCGGTTTCCTTGCCGGTCATCGTCAATGGCGATATCTGCTCGATCGAGGATGCTGACGAGGCGCTGGCGCTCTCAGGCGCAGATGGCGTGATGATCGGCCGCGGCGCTTATGGCAGGCCGTGGTTGCTTTCCCAAGTGATGCGCTGGTTCAGCCAGGGCGAGCGCCGTCCGGATCCTTCGCTCGACGTCCAATATGCCCTCATCGTTGAGCATTACCATGCGATGCTTGACCATTATGGGCGGGAGACGGGCGTCAACATGGCTCGAAAGCATATCGGGTGGTATACCAAGGGGCTGACCGGCTCCGCCGAATTTCGAAATCGCGTCAACCAGGAGCCCGATCCCAAAGTCGTGCTCGGCATGATCCAGGATTTCTACGCGCCATGGCTCTCTCGCGCGGCGGCTTGATCCGGTTCCCCTGGCGGGGATCGCAGCCGGCGGCCGCGGTTTCGCCCCCGCCGCCTGCAGCCGAATTGCTGGCCGCGCTGCCGATCGCCTTGTTCGCGGTCGATCCCGACGGCCGCGTCGCTGACACCAATGTCACCGCGGAGATCATGTTGAATCTTAGCCGTGTGTCGATCATCGGGCGCGAGCTCAAGGAATTGCTGGGCGACGAGTTGCCTCAGCCCACCGGCGATTCGCCGTTCGCGGCCTTTGATTATGAGATCGAACTTGGCGGCGCACGCAAGCAGCGGGTCGATCTTGTCGCGGCTCCATTGCCCGATCGTGCTGGCTGGCGGATCGTGACCGTCCATGCCCGCGCCCGCGCACTGATGGCGGGCCGCTGGTCCGAGCGCGAAGGGGGCACGCTCTCGGCCGTCGGCGCGGCGGCGATGCTTGCACATGAGATCAAGAATCCGCTTTCGGGCATAAGGGGGGCTGCGCAGCTTCTCGAGACCAATGTCGATGAGGACTCGCAAGCGCTCACGTCGCTGATCCGCAATGAAGTAGATCGTGTCGCTGCCCTGATCGATCGCATGGAGGGATTCACCGACACCCGCCCGCTCGAGCGCGCACCGCAAAATATCCATGCGATCCTCGATCATGCCCGCAGCGTGGCGCAGCAGGGTTTTGGCAGGGATATTCTCATCCGCGAAGTATATGATCCATCCTTGCCGCCCGTGCTCGGCAATCGCGATGCATTGATCCAGGTGTTCATCAACCTCATGAAGAATGCAGCCGAAGCCATCCAGGCACATGGTGGCACGACCATCACGCTCACCACCGCTTATCGTCATGGCGTTTCGACCGTGAAGCCGGGGAGCGAGCAGCGGCTTTCCTTGCCCATCGAGATCTGCGTCGTCGATGACGGTCCAGGCGCGCCTGCTGAAATTGCCGAACATCTGTTCGATCCGTTCGTGACCACCAAGAAATCCGGCGGCGGGTTGGGGCTGGCGCTCGTCGATAAGATGATCGCCGATCAGGGTGGTATCGTCGAATATTCGCGCGAGGGCGATCCCGGCCGAACGGTGTTCCGCCTCCTCCTTCCACGCGCCGGCAAGCGCGCATGAAGGCCGCCGTGCATTCAGGCCGCGTGCTGGTCGTAGATGACGATGCGGCTATTCGTACGGTCGTGCGTGAAGCGCTGAGGCGAGAGGGCCACCGTGTCGAAACGGCAGGCTCGGTCGCCGAATTGAAGCGGGCAGTCCGATCGTTCGATCCGCAGGTCCTGGTTACCGATGTCATCCTGCCCGACGGCAATGGCCTCGACATGGTCCCTGAGCTGCTGGCCGAATATCCGGCGATGCCGATTATCGTGCTTTCAGCCCAGAACACGTTCACGACCGCAGTGCGCGCAAGCGAGCAGGGCGCGTTCGACTATCTGCCAAAACCTTTCGACCTCGCGGAGCTTAGCCGCGCCGTGGAGGATGCCCTTGTCGTCCGGGGCAGCAAGGGCAAGATAGGGCAGGATGCACCAGGGGCGATCAGCGATGATCTGCCGCTGATCGGCCGATCGCCGCCGATGCAGGAAGTGTATCGCACGATCACGCGCGTGCTTTCCAACGATCTCAGCGTGCTGGTGCTTGGCGAGTCCGGCACGGGCAAGGAGCTCGTTGCGCGCGCCATCCATGATTTTGGGCCTCGTGCATCGAAGCCCTTCGTCGCGATCAACATGGCCGCCATTCCGCGCGAGCTGATCGAATCGGAACTCTTCGGCCATGAGCGCGGCGCGTTCACCGGTGCTCAGAGCCGTGTCGCCGGGCGATTTGAACAAGCGCAGGGCGGAACGCTGTTTCTCGACGAGATTGGCGACATGCCGTTGGAGGCGCAAACCCGCCTCTTGCGCGTTCTCCAGAGCGACGAATTCTCGCCTGTAGGCAGCAGCCGTTCGATCCACGCGGATGTGCGCATCATCGCCGCGACCCACAAGGACCTGCCGCAGCTCATCGCCGACAATACATTTCGCGAGGATCTCTATTACCGGCTGAATGTGGTTCCGATCCGGCTGCCGCCGTTGCGCGAACGGGTTGAGGATATCGGCGAGCTTTCCCAATATTTTCTCGATCGCGCGGCGCATGATGGCCTGCCGCGCAAGAAGCTCGATCCCGGCGCGGTGGATCGGCTTTCCCGCCATCGCTGGCCCGGCAATGTGCGCGAGCTCGAAAATATGATGCGCCGCATCGCGGCACTGGCGCGCGAGGACGTCATCGGTGCGCTGCTGGTCGAAACGCAGCTCGGCCAGCGCGGTGGCGACATGGCTCCGGCCAGCGAGGCCGCGGTCAACGCCGGGGGGCTCGCGGACGCCGTTGAAAGCCACCTTTCACGCTACTTCGCAGCGTTCGGAAGGGATCTTCCGCCCGACGGCATGTACGAACGGATCCTCGCCGAGGTCGAGCGGCCATTGCTGAGCCTCAGCATGGCTGCCGTGCGGGGCAACCAGCTCAAGGCCGCGAAGATGCTCGGCATCAATCGCAACACCTTGCGCAAGAAGCTGACCGAGCTGGGTATCAACCCGCAAATCGGGCGCCGCTGACCTCCGGACCTTGTCGCTCCGTCGCGAAATCCGGCTTGTGTTTCTCAACCGTGTTCCGGCTGCAACGCCTCCGTGTTATCGATGCAACTAATGGTTGCCTTGATGCCTGCTCCTGATTCGCGTTCGCGTGTCACGCGATCGCTGGATGCGATGTGGCGTTCAGGACGGCTGCCGGCGCTGATCGAAGTGGGCACACTCTTGCTTGCGCTCCTGATGGCGGGCGCAAGCTACTTCATCATTGTCGGTCATGG
>CBFRWL010000204.1:0-4436 GCA_965727025.1 uncultured Sphingomonas sp. | reverse complement strand
CGAAGTCGAGCTCGGCGGTGCCGGCGAAGTCGCGGATCGGGAAGACCGAGCGCAGCGTCTTTTCAAGGCCGGAAACATAGCCGTCGGCCGGGCGGGAGCGGAGAAACTGCTCATAGCTTTCGCGCTGAACCTCGATCAGGTTCGGCATTTCCACCACTTCGTGGATGTTGCCGAAAACCTTGCGGATGCGCTTCTTCGCAGTGCGCGTAAGGGGGTGGGCCGAAACTGCCTGGGTTGCCATAGGAGTATGATCTCGCCTTCTGTCCATCTCGAGGCGCGCAAAAACGACGAAAGCCGCAATTTCCTTCGGGAATTGCAGCTTCGGCGTCCTTGTACCACAGCCCCCCAATTCGTGCGACGCGCTGCGCGACGGCGCGTCATTTCCCGAAGAGATGTGGTGAGGACCGCGATATAGGAGGCAGTGACAGGATTGTCAAACGCTTGCGGCAATCAATGCGCGCTGCTTTCGCCCAGCATCGCCGCGATCGTCGCGCTCAATTGACTGTGCCGGAACGGCTTGGACAAGCGCGGGATATCCGGCGCCACGCTTTCGATATTCTGGTAGCCGGAGATGATCATGATCGGAAGCGCGGGCTGCTCCTGCCGGAGCTTGTGGGCCAGTTCGGCGCCGGTCATCCCGGGCATGAGATGATCCGTGACAACCGCGGTCAACGGAAAACCCGTTTCGATCAGGTCGAGCCCCTGCCGGGCATTCGAAGCCTCAACCACCTCGAAGCCGAGCTCCGAAAGCATCTCGGCCGTGCCCATGCGCACCAGCTCGTCGTCATCGATCAGGAGCACCGTGCCGCGGTCCTTGCGAAGCGGAAAGGATCCCGAGCTTGGCTGATCCCGCCGATGAATGGGCACGCCCGCCTGCGGCAGAAACAGCGCGACTGTCGTGCCATGCCCAGGCTCGCTGCTGATTTCGAGACGGCCGCCAAGCTGGGCGACAAGACCATCGACCATAGAGAGGCCAAGACCCGTTCCCTCGCCATGCTGCTTTGTGCTGAAAAATGGTTCGGTGGCTTGCTTGGCAGTTTCGCTGTCCATGCCCACTCCCGTGTCACTGATCGATAGACAAATATAGTCGGGGCCCGTGATATCCTCTGCGCATTGATCCTCCGCTTGGGCGACAGTTGCGCTCAGATCCAATTGGCCGCCGTCGGGCATCGCATCGCGTGCGTTAACGACCAGGTTCAAGATGGCAAGCTCGAGCTGGTTAGGGTCCGCCAGTACAAGCGGCAGTTCATCCGGCAGATGGAGGTTGAGCGGGATTCGCGGACCAAGCGTGCTTGCAAGCAGATCGAGCATGCCTTCGACAAGTGCCTTGAGATCCAGCGCGACCGGCCGAAGGGGCTGCCGTCTGGCAAAGGACAGCAGGCGTTGTACGAGCAGTTGCGCCCGCTCGGCCGCATCCATCGCCCGGGACAGCAGACGCTCCGACCGATCGTCGGTTGGCCCGCGGTGGAGCACCAGTTCAAGGCTGCTGATGATGGGGGTCAGCAGATTGTTGAAATCGTGCGCGACATTGCCGGTGAGCTTGCCGATTGTCTCCAGCTTCTGCGTCTGTCGCAACGTTTCGTAGGAGCGTTCAAGCTCGGCCGTGCGGTCGGTCACGCGCGCCTCGAGCTCGCCGTTCAACTGCTTCAGGGATTCGATCAGCCTGCCATTTTCAAGCGCGGTCGCAGCCGAACGCGCAAGCGCCTCCAGCATCGCGATCTCGTTATCCGCGGGCGTGCGAACACAGGACCAATAGGCGCCGACCGCGGCGACCGGCTCGGGATCGCCGATAGGCACCATCATCATGCTGCGCACGAAGGTCGGCAGATAGGCGGCAAGCGGCACGCGTTGATCCTGCTCGATATCGGGGATCACGATGGTTTGCGCCTCGGACATTGCGTGGCCCGAGATGCAGCTCTCCGCCGGAAAGCGCTGGCCAGCCCAGAGCGGGGCGCAGGCATCTTCTGCTACATAGTAGCAACATGCCCCGTCCTTGAGCACCACTGCGATGCCATCAGCATCAACAATCCCGCGCGCATTGTTGCGCAAAATATCGATTACGTCGTCCAGCGAGGATGCGTTGGCGAGCTTTTCAATCGCGGAGATCAGCTTGCCCCAACGACCAATGACCAGGCTATTCGAGCCGACATTGCCCGTAGCCGCAGGGTTGCCCCGCATGGATGCACGCACATCTTTCACGCATTACCCCTATTCCCAGAACAGCCATCCTACAATAATTCTAACGAGGCATAAACATCGCAAACGTTGATCTGTCTTAAGGGGTTCTTCGCTTAATATGGATCAATACGGCGTCGTGAAGCCGCATGTTTCCTCATTGTATAGTATGATCACACAAAAAAGGGCGGCCAATGGCCGCCCTTTCATATTAAGATTTTAAGCAGCTTTACTTAAGTTCGACGGTCGCGCCGGCTTCCTCAAGCTGCTTCTTGATCTTTTCGGCTTCGTCCTTGTTGACGCCTTCCTTGACCGCCTTCGGTGCGGACTCGACCAGGGTCTTGGCTTCGGTGAGACCAAGGCCGGTGATCGCGCGAACTTCCTTGATCACGTTGATCTTCTTGCCGCCGTCGCCGGTCAGGACGACGTCGAACTCGGTCTTCTCTTCAGCGGCCGGAGCAGCCGCACCGCCACCAGCCGGAGCGGCAACCGCGACTGCAGCGGCAGCCGAAACGCCCCACTTCTCTTCGAGAAGCTTCGAAAGCTCAGCGGCTTCGAGTACGGTCAGCGCGGAAAGGTCATCAACAATTTTCTGAAGGTCTGCCATGATAAATCTCCAAATAGCGAAATAGGTTCAAAAAGGTCAGGCGTTCTCTTTGGCGCCATAAGCGCCGAAAACGCGGGCAAGCTGGCCAGCCGGCGCCTGGACGATCTGAACGACCTTGGTCGCGGGCGCCTGCACGAGGCCCACGATCTTGGCGCGCAGTTCGTCGAGCGAAGGCAGCGATGCGAGCTGCTTCACCCCGTTGACGTCGAGGACGGTATCGCCCATCGCCCCGCCGACGATTTCCAGCTTGTCGTTCGTCTTGGCGAAATCGACGACGACCTTGGCGGCCGCCACTGGATCGGGCGAGGTGCTGAGCGCCGTGGGGCCGGTCAGCAGGTCGCTGATCGACGTATACGGCGTGCCTTCGACGGCAATGCGGGCAAGGCGGTTCTTGGCCACTTTGTAGCTGGCACCCGCCTCCCGCATCTTCACCCGCAGCTGGGTGGACTGCGCCACCGTCAGCCCAAGATTGCGCGTCACGACGACCACGCTGGTCTTGGTGAAGGTCTCGTTCAGCTCGGCGACCAGCTCTTTCTTTTGAGCGCGATCCATACCTTACTCCTTCGTTCCCCAGCCGCACCGCGCGGCAAGGGTTGATCCTGAGCCGGCTTGCGCCAAACCCTTGATCGGGCTCCGAAGAGCCTATGTCCGAGGGGTAGGTTGCCTGACCTCGCGGCTGCAATGAGCCGAACGGCAGACCCGATCATTCTCGGCGGGCTCCATCAAGGCGAGCTTGATGGCGGCATCGCACGGAGCGATCGGTAAAAACTTTCCCCGTCTAGGCAGGAGATTAAGAGAGGCATATTCCCCTCACCTGCGGTCTCGGACGGCATCGACGGGCGGACCTGCCGATGAAGCGTGCGCCGATAGCGGAAATGGTGGCAAAGTCAAGGAAGACTCGTGCCCGCATGCCATGCACGAGCGATGCCCACGCCAGCGGCCGCCTCCGCCCACCTCCCATTGACTCGATTCGTGTTGCGGCGCAGCATGGTGCGATGGCTCAAGCCGCTCCGATCACGCAAAATCCCGACATTCGCTATCTCGGCCGCCTGCTGGGAGAGGTCATCCGGGTTTATGGCGGCGATCCGCTGTTCCGCCGGATCGAATATATTCGCTCGGCCTCGGTAGATCGCCATCGTGGCGTGGCAGGAGCTGACGAGATCGAGCCCGGCCTGGACAGTCTCGGTCTCGATGAAATGCTGGCCTTCGTGCAGAGCTTCATGCTGTTCTCGATGCTGGCGAATCTGGCAGAGGACAGGCAGGGCGTCACGGCGGAGCCGGGCGCCGATATGGCTTCCGCGCTCCGGCGGCTGGCGGCCGAAGGGATCGATAGCGGGAAGGCGATGGCCCTGCTCGACCATGGCCTGATCGCACCGGTGCTGACCGCGCATCCCACCGAAGTGCGGCGCAAGAGCATGATCGATCACCGCAACCACATCGCTGCGCTGATGCTGCTACGCGATCAAGGACGCGTTGAAACGCCCGGCGGCGACCTGATCGAAGATGCGTTGCGGCGGCAGATTGCGCTCTTGTGGCAGACCAGGCCGCTGCGGCGCGAGCGGCTCTATGTCGCCGATGAGGTTGAAACCGCGCTTTCGTACCTTCGAGAGATTTTCCTGCCAGTGCTGCCCGCGCTTTATGCGCGGTGGGAACG
>CBFRWL010000203.1:0-4470 GCA_965727025.1 uncultured Sphingomonas sp. | reverse complement strand
GAAGGCGGCCGCCCGAACGGGCGACCGCCTTTCTGCTAACTTCGCGAAGGATCAGAAAGCCGAGGCGGCCTTTATCTTTTCGCTCGCAATCGCATAGCGGTTGGAAAGCGGCTGGAAGACCTCACCCATCATCTTGGCGAGGGTTTCGCTGACCTTGGAGACTTCGGCGACGGCTGAGTCGAACGAGGTCTTCGCAAATTCGCCGTTGAGCTGGATGAGTTCCACCGGCGACTTCACCCCGCTGTAGCGCTTCATCGCACTGGTCGCGGTTTCGAAGCTCTTCTTGGTGTAGTCGGCAGCTTCCTGAGCAAGCGCTTCGGCGTTCTTGGCAGCGATCTTGGCGGATTCGGCGATCGCCTCAAGGTTGCCCTTGGTGAGTTCGGCGAAGTCTTCGCTCAGCTTGGTGCTCTTTTCGAACGCGGCCTTGGCACGGTCGCTCATGTCGGTAAAAACGGTCTGAGCCTTTTCAGGTGCAGCAGTAGCCATTTCAGTCATTCCTTTCGAAAGCGATTCAGTTTCAGCAGGCAGAGGAGATTCTTTGACGACGGCAGCCACGGCCGCCGGGACTTCTTCAATTGCCGCAGCCGCCTCAACCAGAGGAGCGACAACGGCCTCAACCACAGGCTGCACAACCGGAGCAGCCGGAACTGGAAGCTCCGGCTTCTTGGTTACGGGCGCTGGAGCCTTAACGACTTTTGTGACCTTGCTGGCCGGTTCAGCGACCGGAGCAGGCACAACGGGTTTTGCCGCAGCCACGGGCTTCGGCAGCGCCGAAGGCCGAGTCACGCGGGATACCGGACGCTTGCCTGGACCGGATGGTGTTTCTTTGCGCGCCATCGAGGAGATCCCTCCCTATGTTGCGACGCACAATACCCGAGTCGGAATCGATTTGCAAGCGTTTTGTTGCACCGCAACATAGGCCGGCCGGCTAAAATCGTCAGGGCGTGCGAGCGTAACGGCCGGGCGCAGTTTCCAGCGCTTTGCGCTTGCCCTTGCCGGGGCGGCGCGCGCCCTTTGCGGGAACGGCATCATTTCCGAAACTGTCGATCCATTGCCGCCAATCAGGCCACCAGCTTCCCCGGGTTTCTTTCGCACCCGCAATGAAATCGTCGAGCGAGCCCACCTTATCTTCATTCGTCCAATATTGATATTTATTGGCGGCGGGCGGGTTGACGACCCCGGCGATATGGCCGGACCCCGCGAGCACGAAACGCTTTGACCCACTCAGATGGTCCATGAATTTCCAGACGCTGGCCGCCGGCGCGATATGATCTTCGCGACCCGCCTGGATATAGACGGGGGTGCTGATCCGGCGCAGGTCGATCGGGATATTGCCGATCCTGATGGCGCCAGCCTCCACCAATTTGTTGTCGCGATAAAGGTCGCGCAGATAATCCGCATGCCAGCGGGCCGGCAGATTGGTGGTGTCCGCGTTCCAATAGAGCAGATCGAAGGCAGGATAATCCGCACCCAGCAGGTAATTATTGACCACATAGTTCCAGATGAGGTCGCGGCTGCGCAGCAGGTTGAACGTCGCCGCCATGTAGCGGCCATCGAGATAGCCCTTGTCGGCGGCGAGGCTGTCGATCATCTTGAGCATGTGCTCATCGACGAACAGCGTCAGATCGCCCGCGCGCGAAAAATCGATCTGCGCCGTGAAGAACGTCGCTGAACTCACCTTGTCCGCCTGATCATTCGCGGCAAGCCAGGCCAGCGCCATGGCCAGTGCAGTCCCAGCCACGCAATAGCCAATGACATGGACCGAAGGCACGTCCAGGGTATCGCGCACGATGTCGATCGCATCGACGAGGCCGCCGAGCACATAATCGTCCATCGTGACGCCCGCCATGCTCGCATCGGCGGAACGCCACGATACGACAAAGACCGTGAGGCCCTGATCCACGGCCCATTTTATGAAGCTGTTGGTGGGATTGAGGTCCAGGATGTAAAAGCGGTTGATCCAGGGCGGGAAGATGACGAGCGGTGTCGCATTCACGCGCTCCGTGGTCGGCTCATACTGGATCAACTGGTATAGCGGCGTTTCGTGAATGACCTTGCCGGGCGTGGCTGCAATATTCCTGCCGAGCTCGAACGCAGCCCGGTCGGTATGGGTAAGCTGCCCCTTGCGCATATCGTCGAGCATGCGCTTGAGGCCTAGCAGCAGATTTTCGCCCTTGGTCTCGATCGTCCGTTCGATCACCTGGGGATTGGTGAAGGCGAAGTTGGAGGGCGACAGCGCATCGACGAAAGTCTTGGTCGCAAACCTGATCTGCTCACGCTGCTTGGGCTCGACGCCTTCCAAGGTATCGACGTTCTTGAGCAGATGATCGGATAGGAAGCCGTAGCTCTGACGGATCAGATCGAACAGCGGATGGCTTCGCCATTGCGGCGCCGCGAAACGCTTGTCCTTGTCGAGCGCGGAAGGCGGGACAGGCTCGCCAGCTGCTCCCGGCATGAAGCGCTGCCAGAACTTGATATTGTCGATCCACAGATCGTTGAGCGGGCGGGCAAGCTTTGCAGCCTCCTCGGCCCAGGTTGGGGGAGCCATGACCGGCGGCAGCGTCAGGCCGGCAGGCTCTTCCGCATCCGAAATAGAGTCGGTGGCATATTCGAGCAGCATCTGTTGAGCGCGGCCGAACAGGCTCGTCCAATGCTGAAGCTCCTCGAGCGTCGCCACGGGCGATTGCAGCAAATCCTTTGTCTGATCCTCGATCCCAGGCATCGCAGCTCCAGAAAATTGTCGTCAGGCTTTGCCCCGCAACGTGCTTTGGCACTATAGCTGCCTCTACGATGTAATTGCCATCGTACTTTGTGCTAGAGGGAAGAATGTCCGAGGAATTTTACCGCATCAAGCGTCTGCCGCCCTATGTCATCGCTGAAGTCAATGCGATGCGCGCGGCCGCACGTGCGCGCGGCGAGGACATTATCGATCTCGGCATGGGCAATCCCGACCTGCCGCCGCCGCAGCATGTGATCGACAAGCTGTGCGAAGTGGCGCGCAAGCCCGACGCCCATGGCTATTCGGCGTCCAAGGGCATCCCCGGCCTTCGGCGCGCGCAAGCGGGATATTATGCCAGCCGCTTCGGCGTGGAGCTGGATCCGGAAAGCGAGGTCGTCGTCACGATGGGCTCCAAGGAGGGTCTGTCGAGCCTCGCCACCGCGATCACAGCGCCCGGCGATGTCGTGCTGGCGCCCAATCCGAGCTATCCGATCCACACCTTCGGCTTCATCATCGCCGGCGCGACAATCCGATCCGTGCCGACGACGCCGGACGATCGCTACTGGGCTTCATTGGACCGCGCCATGGCGTTCACGGTGCCGAAGCCCTCGATCCTCGTCGTCGGCTATCCGTCCAACCCGACCGCCGAAGTCGTCGACCTCGCCTTTTACGAGCGGCTGGTCGCCTGGGCGCGCGAGCATCAGGTATGGATTCTGTCGGACCTCGCTTATTCCGAGCTTTATTATGACGGCAAGCCGACGCCCTCGATCCTACAAGTGCCGGGCGCGAAGGATGTCGCGATCGAATTTACCAGCATGTCCAAGACGTACAGCATGGCCGGCTGGCGCATGGGCTTCGCGGTCGGCAATAAAAAGCTGATCGCGGCGCTCACCCGCGTGAAATCCTATCTGGATTATGGCGCGTTCACGCCGATCCAGGCAGCCGCCGTCGCTGCGATCAACGGCCCGCAAGATATCGTCGAGGCCAATCGCCAGCTCTACAAGAAGCGCCGCGACGTGATGGTCGAAAGCTTCGGCCGCGCGGGCTGGGATGTGCCGCCGTCGCGCGCTAGCATGTTCTGCTGGGCGCCGCTGCCGCCTGCCCTCGCTCATCTCGGCAGCCTCGAATTTTCGAAGCAGTTGCTGACGCATGCCGGCGTCGCTGTCGCTCCCGGCGTCGGCTATGGCGAGGATGGCGAGGGCTATGTCCGCATCGCGATGGTGGAGAACGAGCATCGCATCCGGCAGGCCGCGCGCAACGTGAAGCGCTATCTGCAAAGCATGGGCGTCAACACCCCGACGCAGGCCAAGGCCGTCTAAACAACATCGCATGCCGATCCTTCCGGACGTGCTGGTGCCGGGGCTGCGGCTCGTGGTCTGCGGCACCGCGCCCGGCACGCGCTCCGCGCGGGAGCAGGCCTATTATGCGCATCCGCAGAAT
Organism: uncultured Sphingomonas sp.; assembly: GCA_965727025.1. Lineage (GTDB taxonomy): Bacteria > Pseudomonadota > Alphaproteobacteria > Sphingomonadales > Sphingomonadaceae > CANJQJ01. The sequence continues at coordinate 311 of CBFRWL010000203.1, read as the reverse complement.
GAGTTCTGGGGCGTAATGCATCGCGGCGGCGTGACTCCGCACCGCCTTGCGCCCGATCAATATCCCGATCTGCCGCGCTTTGGCGTTGGTCTGACCGACATCTGCAAGCATGCATTCGGCGCGGACAGCGATCTCGCACGCGGAGATTTCGATGCCGCCGGCCTCGCCCAAAAGATCAGGATCGCCGCACCCGCCATCCTTGCCTTCAACGGTAAGCTCGCTGCCAAGCGCTTTCTTGGCCGCAACGACGTGCCTTATGGTTTTCAGCCGGAAAGCCTGGGGCCGACCCGGCTCTATGTTGCGCCGTCCAC
>CBFRWL010000202.1:0-4488 GCA_965727025.1 uncultured Sphingomonas sp. | reverse complement strand
TCGGTGACAGGCAAGGCGTCCATGTCGGTCCGCAGCATGACGACCGGGCCGGGGCCGTTTTCCAGCACGGCCACGATGCCGTCACCGCCCACGCCGGGGGTCACCTTGAAGCCAAGCCCACTAATTTCCTTCGCGAGCTTCGCGCTGGTCTGCTTTTCCTGACGGCTCAGCTCGGGATGGCTATGAAGATCGCGGTACAGCGTGAGCAAGCGCGGCATGTCGCCCTTGACCGAGTCAGACAGAATATCGGCGTCAGCAGCAGACATTGCCAGCATCGCCGAAAGCAGGAGAATCGCCGATTTTGCGAGGCCGCGCCATCCGCGCCTCATGCAGCCGTCCAGCCGCCATCGACCGAAAGATTGGCGCCCGTGATCGAGGCAGCCTCGTCGCGGCAGAGATAGAGCGCCAGAGCGGCGACTTGCTCGACCGTGACGAATTGCTTGGTTGGCTGGCCTGCGAGCAGTACGTCGTTCATCACCTGCTCCCGCGTCATGTTGCGGGCTTGCATCGTATCGGGGATCTGCTTTTCGACCAGCGGCGTCCAGACATAGCCAGGGCTGATGCAATTGGCGGTCACGCCGAAGGTCGCGGCTTCCAGGGCAACGGTTTTGGTGAGCCCCGCCAACCCGTGCTTGGCGGTGACATAGGCCGATTTGAAGGGCGAGGCGACCAGCGAATGGGCCGAAGCCGTGTTGATGATCCGCCCCCATTTCTTTGCCTTCATGCCCGGCAATGCGGCCCGGATCGTATGAAAGGCCGAGGAGAGGTTGATCGCGATGATCGCGTCCCATGATGCGATGGGAAACTCCTCGATCGGCGCGACATGCTGGATGCCGGCATTATTGATCAGGATATCGGGACCGCCCAACTTGTCGGCGCACTCCTTTACCATGGCGGCGATTTCATCCGGCTTGGTCATGTCGGCCGCCGAATAAAGCGCACCTGCCCCGCTTGCCGCCGCGAGCGCCGCACGCTCCCTTTCGACCTCAGCGGCATCGCCGAAGCCGTTGATCATGACGGCAGCGCCCTCGGCCGCCAGGACCTTGGCATAGCCCAGGCCGATGCCCGAGGTGGAACCGGTGATCAGCGCAGTCTTACCTTTCAGAAACACGAGGCATGCTCCCAGGCTGTTTGGGGGTGAGATCGAAGGCGGCGGTCTTGCCGTCCAATATGTTGCGGGCGATCAGCGCGGATTCGCGCATCGTGGCGGCGACGGCGGTTTCGCCGGCGATCCAATGCTCCTCCATCGTCCGCGTGGAAAATTCATAATCGCGCGCGCCGCCCTCCCAGGCATTGGCGCGGTAGATGAGATGGACGACGTTCAGCGCATGATCTTCGGCATGATCGACAAGCTTGCGAACGTCGGGATCATCCTTGAACTCGGCCGGCAGCTTGGCGAGCACCTTGAGAATAAGCTGCCGTTCGCGCCGCCGCTGCAGCAGCCTGTCGGTGGTGAAGCGCGTCCTGCTCGAATAGCGAATTTCCTTCTCGCGCGCGACGACGTCGAGGATGGTACGCGGCAACACGTCCGAAGCCGGAAAGAGGTCCACTTGGAACACGAGCAGGTCGCTCTTCTGCCGATCCACCACTTCCTGGAGCGGCGTGTTGGAAACCAGGCCCCCGTCCCACCACCAGCTTCCATCGATTTCGATGGGCGGCAATCCTGGTGGCAATGCGCCGGACGCCATGATGTGCCGGGCATCGATCCGGTCGCGCCTGTTATCGAAATAGCGGAAATTGCCGCTTTCGATGTCGACGGCGCCCACGGAGAGCCGGACGGGGCCATCGTTGAGCAGCTCCCAATCGATCAGCCGGTCCAGCGTGTCCGCCAGCGGTGCGCTGTCATAGAAGCTCAATGCCTCCGGGGTGCCAGGCGTCGCGAGCATCGGCGGCCAAGCCCGCGGCTTGAAGAACCCTGGGACACCGGCCATCGCCACGAATCCTGCCGCCCATTCGTGCAGAAACTCACGGATCTTGTCGTCCGGCCAGATCGGGAAGCTGGGCAGCTGCGCGGTCGCGCTGTTCCAGAATTCGCGAAGCTTCGTCACCCGGTCTTCGGGCCGATTGCCGGCGATGATCGCGGCATTGATCGCGCCGATCGATATGCCGGCGACCCAGTCGACCTCGATCCCCGCGCGATCGAGCGCCTGATAAACACCCGCTTGATAGGATCCCAGCGCGCCGCCCCCCTGCAGGACCAGCGCGACCTGATCGGGCAACGGCAAGATCGATCTTTGGCGCCTTGGCGGGTCCGAGTCGGCCATGCGCCTTTCTCTGCGCCCAATGTTGCGGTGCATCAAGAGCTGGGCTGAGGCCACGGCTTGCATCCTTTCCTACCGCCGCGCATTGTCCGGCTCATCGGGAGTAGGAAACCGCCATGCGCCTCGACGACGAAAGTGAAAGCAGCAATTTCGAAATCCAGCGGGGCGGAGGGGGCGGCGGTTTTGGCGGGCTGGGACTGCCGTTGCTTGGATTGATCGGCAGCCGCTTCGGCATCGGCGGCATCGTCGTGGTCGTGGTGCTGATGATGATTTTCGGAGGAAACCCGCTCGGGCTGGTGGGCGGCGGCGGCAATCCGCAGACCAGCACGGACGCCTCGCAGCTGACCCAGATCCAGCATATGTCGCTCAAGGTGCTGGGCTCGACCGAGCGGCGTTGGACCGATCTCTTCGCCAAGATGGGCAAGACATATCAGCCGACGACACTTGTGTTCTACAACCAGTCGGGAATGTCAGGCTGCGGCGCGGCGCAATCGGCGATGGGCCCGTTCTACTGCCCTGAAGATAATCGTATCTATCTCGACACAACCTTCTTCGATGAGCTGCAAAGCCGGTTCGGGGCGCCCGGCGATTTTCCCGAGGCCTATGTCATTGCGCATGAGGTGGGGCATCATGTTCAGACGCTGCTGGGCATTTCGGACAAGGTGCGGCAAGTGCAGCAGAGCGGGGACACCGCCGCCGGCAATGCCGAGCAGGTGAAGATGGAGCTTCAGGCCGACTGCTACGCCGGAGTCTGGGCCGCCAACGATCAAAATCTGCTCCAGCCGGGAGATGTCGAGGAAGGCCTGCGCGCAGCGCAGGCGATCGGCGACGACACGCTGCAAAAGGCTGCGGGGCAGCGGCCGGTGCCGGAGAGCTTTACCCACGGCACGTCCGAGGAGCGCATGTACTGGCTGAAGCGCGGCCTCGACACCGCCGATCCCGCCGCCTGCGACACCTTCTCCACCCAGGCGCACTCGTAAGAAGAGGCCCGGGCTTTCGCCCGGACCTCCGGCACTTCCATCGACCGCAATCTCAATAGGTGCCTGAGAAGCTCCGATCGAGAATATGTGGCCCGTCGGAATTATCATCGCCGCGGCCGCCGATTGCCGCGCGGCGTTCCTCATCCTTCCACGCCTGCTGCGCTTCGGCGGCTGAGCGGTTCAGCTCCACCTTGTCGGATACGCTGTTGATCCAGCTGCACGGGATCGAATGATGACGGCCACCGGCATTATCATCGTTCTTCGTCAGGATGATCCGATCGCTGCGGACATGATCGACCGTTCCGACATGGGTGCCATCGGATCCCACGACCTCCTGATGCTCCTGGACAGTGTTAAGCGACGCTCGCTGATTTTGGCGATTGCTGCGCCAGCTGCCGAACTCCTGGTTGAAGCGCGACTGATTCTCGCGACGATATTCATCATAGTCGCGATCGAGTTCATCCATTTGGCGCGTACGCCATTCATGATAATGCGGATCATAACGATCGGAGCTGTTCTCGCGATAGGTGTCGCCGCGATAGGGCGCGTAGGACGTCGATCCGCCGGTGCCATAGCCGCTATATTCGGCGCCGCCGAAGCCGCCGCCGCTTGCATAGCCATAGCCGCCGCGCGAGCCGGTGTCATATCCGGCATAGCCGCGACCGCTGCTATAGCGATTGCCACGCTCGCTACGATCGGATCGATCCCAGTCGGAACGGCCCTGACCGTAATCGCTCCGCTCATTGCCGTAGCTTCGTCCATATTCCTGTTCATCACGGCGGCGGCGGCGTTCCGCCTCCTCATCGCCGAACCAGGATCTCACCTCATCGCCGGCACGATCGAAGAAGCCGCGATCCTCATAATCATAGCCTCGTGGTTGGCCGCCATAGCGGCTGCGATCGTCCCAATCGCGGTTTCCGTAAGAACGGCCGCGTTCGTTGCGTTCATAACGGCCTTCATAGCCCATCTCATCCTCCTATCGTTGCGGGGGCATGACAGCAAAATGCGTGGGTTCCGGAGCCGTTCCGTTAGGGCACGGCAGATCCGAAGAGGGGCAAGACGAACCGCCCGTCGTGATCGAAACGATCCGACAAAGAGACTAGGCCCGAACAGCCATTGCATGGCGTCAAAGGCGCGGCTAAAGGAAGCGCCCGGCGGGTGCGGGGCTGTAGCTCAGATGGGAGAGCGCTGCAATCGCACTGCAGAGGTCAGGGGTTCGATTCCCCTCAGCTCCACCAGCCCCGCCG
>CBFRWL010000201.1:0-4510 GCA_965727025.1 uncultured Sphingomonas sp. | reverse complement strand
CTTCTGGAACATGTGCCTGAGGAGCTGGACCGACCGATCCATTCTTTCGATATCAGCCGTGGGATCGGCAGCGATCAGAGCGCTTGCGCTGTTTCGTACGCTGATCTGAAACACCAGACCGGGATGGTCTGTGATGGTTCCGAAGTCGACCTGACGCGCTTCGCTCGCCACGCCGTCAAAGCCACCAAGCTTGGTGTTGAACGGGCTATCGGCGTCCCACAGGATATTGTCAGCCATCGGCCGAAGCTGCGTGCGATAGGCGCAGAGCTTCGGAGCGATTTGCGGGCACCGCTCGATCAACTCTTCCCGCGCCGGCCCATATTCGAGCAGATTTGCCATCAAGAATGTCGATCCGGTCGGGGACAATGCATAGCGATGATGCACCCTGCCATGATAGATATAGAAGCACAGCGCGACCGTGACGATGGCGGCGAGCGCGAGCAGGGCGCCCAAGGGTTTTGGCTTTGGCGTCTGCAACAGTTGCCACATCGCGCCGAGAAGCGTGATCGCAAGCGCGAGTACGAGATGAGACGAGTGCGTTGCCATGGCCAGCACCAGCATGACAAACGCGAGCGCACGCAAAACGGGCGACATATTGTCGCTCAGGAAGAGCAAGGCGAAGAGCAGCATGAACATCAAGCCCGTGAACAGATCGGGCATGATGAAGCTCGCGTAGATCGGCAGGCTCGATCCAACGGCTAATATGGCGATGGTGGCCAGGAAATAGCGCCGGCCAGCTAGCCCCATCAGCCTGAGAAAGCACCATATGGCAGTGCTTGCGATCAGCGACTGCGCAACCGCCGTGGTCCAGATGCTTGCCCTAAACCCGGTCAAATAGACGAACAGCTTGTAAAAATAGCTTCTCGGCAGCTCCGGCGTCATCCGAACATAGCTGTTCGTATCATGGAAAATGAGGGGAAAGCCGTTCAACAGCGCTGGCCACAGCAGGATTACTGCGCCGATGATGATGAGAGCGAAGCCGTAGATCCGGCTTTCGAATCCGTAGCTACGGCCATCATCTCCGCGGATCATGCCTATGCCCCCGTCAAATCCCCTGTTCGAACCAAGCGAAATATGCGGATGTTTGCAACCGCTCGTCTGGCCCTTCGAAAGCAGCGAAACGCAGAAAATATATGTTTTCCGGTAATTTAGCTGATCGACTGTCCGATAGTCTGACAAAAAGGTGAAAATTCACCATAGATTAGCCTTCGCTGTGACAGGGCCGCCCGATAAGATACGATGGAGCTGCGGGCGGGCGGGCATATGAATTCCAGAACATTGCCGATCGAAAATGCGGACCTGGTTCAGCCGCCGGCGCAGGCATCGCTGATCTCGAGGTGCATGCGGTGGTTAGCCGCCCATCCGGGGCGGACCTGCGCGATCGGCATGGCGCTCGTCGCGGCATTGCAATTGCTGGCTTATTGGCCCGGCCTCATGCAGGTCGATGCGACGCTGCAATATGATCAGGCGATTTCGGGCCAGTTCGACGATTGGCATCCCCCGCTTCTGGCGTGGCTTTGGCGGCAATTCTTGCCCATCTGGCCCGGCCCCGCACCGATGCTGCTCTTGCAGGCGACATTATATTGGGGCGGCTTCGCGATTTTGACCGCCTGGGCGCTCCGCGAAAAGCGCACCGAGCTCGCCTTTGCCATCCTGGCCTGTGCATTGATGCCAATTTCGGTGGCGAGGCTTGGCTCGATCCTCAAGGACTGCCTCATGGCAGGCGCCTTGCTCATGGCGGCCGCGCTCATCGCATGGACGTGGCACCGCAAGCACGCTGGGCTAAGGCTGCTGGCAGCAATGCTGATTGTCTTCGCTGCCACCACGCGGGCCAACGCCTTCATGGCAGGCGCGCCGCTCCTGGTCATGTTGCTGCCGGAGGCGTGTCGCAGAACCCGCGTCAGGCTTGTCGCCGCCGCGGTTGCAGCGACATGCGCACTCGCACTGGTGATTCCAGCGAGCAACAAGCTGCTCGATGCGCGCGCGAGCGATCCATTTCTCTCGCTCATCATATTCGATATGGGCGGTATCACCGCCAACAGCGGTGCGAACGTCTTTCCTGCGATGCCCGTAACGGACCCGGTGGCTGCAAACCGCCAATGCTACACTCCGCGCCAATGGGACGGCTATGGCTGGTGGGCGGCCCCGCTCTGCCCGATCAATTTTGATCGGGTGCGCGCAGCATTCGCGGCCAGTGGCCAGAGCCCCGCGCAAGCCTGGATCGCCGCGATCGAGGCGCATCCTGTTGCATATGCCGAACATCGCCTCGCCCATTTCAACCTCAGCGTGCGCTTCCTTTCGCTTTGGACGATCCGGCAGCCTTTGTGGAACAGCTCGCGCACGCATTATCTCGAATTTCAGAAGGCCCCGGATCTGCTGCTCTCCGCATTTAATTTTGCAGGCTCGCGCAACGCCCAGTGGCCATTGGGTTGGCCCATCGTGGCGATGGCCATGGCCGCAGGCGTCATCCTGCTCGGACGTCATCTTCGGTCGCGGGTGATCGCGGTTCCGCTGGCAATGTCCTGTTTATTCTACGGTGGAGGCTATCTGCTGGTCGGCGTTGCCGCTGAACTTAGATATCATATGTGGACGACGATGGCGGGCATGATCGCAGGGGCACTGGCCGCCGCCGACATTGCGACCACCCCCGCGATCACGCGCAGGCAAATTTTCGGGGCGGCAGCACCCTTGATCATCATCCTGGTGCTCGCGATCGTCGCGCGCCTGCTGGTCGTGCCAGGCGGCTTCATCGACACCGTCTAACCTGCCAGCTGCTCCGCAATGCGGTCTGCCGAACGAATGGCGAGCGCCACCATGGTAAGTGTCGGCTGGAGCGGTGTGACCGTCGGAAAAGCGGCGCCCCCGCAAACATAGACTCCCGACGTCTCATGCAGAGCGCCGAACGAGTCCGTGACGCTGTCGTGCAGGCTGTCGCCCATCCGGCAGGTGCCGAGATGATGATGCGCCGACCAGAATTGCTCGATCGGGCCGGGAGAGAGTGACTCTGCCCCAAGTGCCGCGCCAAAGCGACCGGCCAGTCGCTGGGCGCGCTGATAGGTCGCTCGATCGAAGTCGTTGAGCTTGTAGGTCACGGCCGCGAAAGGATCTCCGAACCGGTCCTGCTTGCCACCCAGCGCGACATATTTGTCGTCCGATGGGATGGTTTCTGCATTCACCGTGAGCGCACGTTTGGAGATGAACGGCCTCAGCGCCTCCAGCGAAGCTTTACCGCTGACATATTGCCTGCGCCCAGCGGCGAGGACAGTTCCCTGCGGAACGCCATCGAACATTTCGACGGTCATCCCGCCACCGCCACCATCCTTTTCCGGAAGCGTGAACTGGTGCGACAGCAGCGTGGGCGGCCCGGCACGGCCCGGCATCACGGGCTTGGCAAAGCTGAGCTCGTTCCACCACACATGGTGCATGCCGAAGTTGCGGCCGACCTGCCCCGATGCGTTGCCGAGCCCATCACTGTGAATTCCCGGCCCTTTGGAAAGGAGCAGAAGGCGGGCAGTTTCAATCGCGCCGGCCGCTACAATGACGACATCGGCGTGATGCTCGATCTGCCGGGCGCCATGATCGGGATGGTAGGCAATGCCGATGGCTCTTCCTTTCTCCACGATAATCCGCCGCACGAGGCAATTGGCGTGGAGCGCGAATAGCTTCGAATCCCGCAGCATTTCGAGATGGTGGTTGGGACTGTAGCGCGCACCCACGGGGCATCGTTCACACTCGCCGAAATTCTGGCAGCCGGGCCGGCCATCATAATCCTCACGCGCACGCGCCTGTGGGGTCGTATGGGTAACAATACCCCGCGCCTTCAGCTTCTCGGCGAAAATTCGGTCCTGATAGCTCAGCGCGAAAGCCGGAAGCGGAAAGGGCGACGCGCGACGCGGCGCAAAGGGGTTATCGGCTTGCCCTGAAACGCCGATATGCGCTTCGGCGCGGCTGTAATAAGGTTCCAGATCCTCATAGCTGATCGGCCAGTCCCGTCCGAAGCCGTAGAGGCTGAACGACCGGAAATGCTCAGTTCCGATCCGGGGGGTCATGGCGAACCAGCGCGTCGCCTGTCCGCCGACGCACATGATGCGCTCCTGCTGCAGATCGCCGCCATAATCGCCGGCCTGGCTGATATTTTTGATGTCGAGCGGAAGCGGCGGCGGGAAAGAGGGCGTCGGCGGCGCATATTGATTGGCGTACAGCACCTCGGCTTCGAACTGGAGCGCATGCGGGTAAGGCACTTCCGGACCATTTTCGAAAATATCGACCTGGCAGCCAGCTTTCACCAGATGCCATGCCAGTGTGGTTCCGGTGATGCCCGCGCCGACGATCGCCACTCGTTTCATGAATGCGCTCGTTCCGGCAGCGATTTGGTATAATTCTCGAGTCCCCGCGCCATGCCCGGCCAATCCTCATAGCCGAGCAGCAACCATGCGTCGGTGCGCATGAAGACGGCCAGCGTCTCCTGGATGATCGGAACGTCAAACCTCCGGGAGGCGGATGAACTGCC